>NZ_WBRZ01000129.1:0-15710 GCF_008923895.1 Pseudomonas sp. GXM4 | reverse complement strand
AATGTGGGAGCGAGCTTGCTCGCGAATGGCCGTTATGCGGGAAACAGGTTATTCGGCAGGAAGTGTCAGGCGCTGGCCAGCCATCAACAACGCCAGACGACTCAAGCTCATCCACGGCGAACCCGCCGCCTGGCCCTTGATCTGCGCATCGATACGCTGCGCTTCGAGCAGCAATTGCGCCCAGCGTTGCGCCGAGTAGCGTTGCAAAGCCTTGCTCATCAGCGGCTTGCGCTTGTCCCAGACCGGCGGTTTCGACTGGCTGAAACACCTGTCCAGTGGCGTGCCCTGGCTGTATTGCAGGGAGATGTTGGCCAGCAGGCGCAACTCCCGCGCCAATGCCCAGAGAATCACTGGCGGCTCGACGCCTTCACCGCGCAAACCCTCAAGCATGCGCAAGGCGTGGGCCGGTTCGCCGTTGAGCACCGCGTCGGTCAGGCCGAATACGTCGAACCGGGCACTGTCGGCCACGGCGGCCTGCACGGTTTCAACGGTGATCTGCCCACCTTCGGCCATCAGTTTGAGTTTTTCGATTTCCTGCGCGGCGGCGAGCAGGTTGCCCTCGACACGTGCGGCAATCAATTCGACCGCGTCCTGACTGGCCGACAAGCCTGCCTGGGACAGGCGCTGACGAATCCAGCTCGGCAGCTGATTGGCATCCACCGGCCAGATCTGCACAAACTGGGTCTGTTGGCCTTCGACCAGTGCCTTGCCCCACTTGGTTTTCTGCGCGCTGCCATCGAGCTTCGGCAAGCTGATCAGCAGGACAGTGTCTTCAGCGGGGCGTGAGCAGTATTCGATCAGCGCGGCGGCGCCTTTGTCGCCAGGTTTACCGGACGGCAAGCGCAGTTCCAGCAGGCGTTTTTCGGCGAACAGCGACATGCTTGCGCCGGCCTGCAACAACGCACCCCAATCGAAATTGGCGTCGGCGGCGAACACCTGGCGTTCGTCGAAACCTTGCTGACGGGCAGCGGTGCGGATGGCGTCGGCGGCTTCCTGACACAGCAACGGATCATCGCCGCTGATGATGTAGACCGGCGCGAGTGCGCCTTGCAGGTGTTTGCCGAGTTGCGCGGGTGCGAGCTTCATAAAGGAGGGCGAGCGGGGCGCCTGAGCGCCCCGACCGTCTTACTGCTGCGGGATTTCGAGCGGCGACTGACGCGGAGTTTCCGCCTCAGCCTTCTGCGCCGCTTCCAGCGCATCGGCCTCAGCCTTGGCGCGGTCATTGGCGGTTTGCTGCAGTTGCTGCAACTGGCCCGGGGTCAGCTGCGACAGGCGCAGCATCATGCGCTGCACCAGCTCGCGACGGATTTCATGACGGGCGTCGTTGGCTTCCTGATCGGAGCCGACGAGGTTGTTGCCGTCGTGAATGAACACCTTCTGCACTTCGAGCTTGTCGCTGATCAGCGACAGGTTTTTCTCGCCGCGGATGTCATAGCTCAGCACAGTGTTGACCTGATACTCGCCTGTGCGCCCGGCACCGGCATAGCTGAGAATGCGCTGGCTTTCCTGTTCGTCAGCCAGATACAGCTTGTACGGCGCGCCGCTGTAAACCTTGACGCCGCTGGACTCCAGCGTCTGACGCAGCTGTGTCACGGTTTCGCCATAAGCGTTACGCGCGCTCAGGTCGATTTCCTTGATCGACAGTTCGTTGGTGCCGGTACCACGCAACTGGAAACCGCAGGCGCTCAGCAGAACGGCGAGGCCCATCACCAGCAGATTGCGTTTGATCATTGTGTTGCTCCCCTTGAAACCAGGTGAGCCGACTCTGCGGCCCGAAAGGTTTTACTGGCTGCCAGGCGAGCCTGGCAGCCGATCCAATTTAGCTGGCGACGATGTTGACCAGTTTGCCCGGCACCACGATCACTTTGCGAATGGTCAGGCCGTCGACGAAACGCAGCACGTTTTCGTTGATGCGTGCAGCGGCTTCGATCTCTTCGCGGGTGGCGCTGGCCGGCATTTCGATCTGCCCGCGCAGCTTGCCGTTGACCTGAATGACCAGGGTCAGGTTGTCCTGCACCAAGGCACTTTCGTCCACGGCCGGCCAGCCTGCATCGATCACCGCATCGGCGTGACCCAACTGCTTCCACAGTTCGTGGCTGATGTGCGGCGTGATCGGCGCCAGCAGCAGGGTCACCGCTTCCAGGCCTTCGTGCAGCAGCGCGCGGTCCTGTTCGGTGCCTTGGGCGGCTTTTTCCAGCACGTTCATCAGCGTCATCACCTGAGCGATGGCCGTGTTGAATTTGTGGTTCTGGCCGACGTCATGGCTGGCCTGCTTGATCGCCAGGTGAATCGCACGACGCACGGTTTTCTGCTCGTCGTTCAGAGCGGCGATATCCAGTTTGCCCGGCAGGCCCTGGGTCACGTGGGCTTGCGCCAGACGCCAGACGCGCTTGAGGAAACGGTGCGAACCTTCAACGCCGGAATCGGACCATTCCGCGCTCATGTCAGGCGGCGAGGCGAACATCATGAACAGACGGCAGGTGTCGGCGCCGAACTGGTCGATCATCGACTGCGGGTCGACGCCGTTGTTCTTCGACTTGGCCATCTTCTCGGTACCGCCGATTTCCACCGGCAGGCCGTCGGACTTCAGCTTGGCGCTGATCACCTTGGCTTTGCTGTCACGCTCAAGTTCTACGTCTGCCGGGTTGAACCAGGTGTAAGCACCGTTGGCTTCGCGACGATAGTAAGTCTCGGCGATCACCATGCCCTGGGTCAGCAGGTTCTTGAACGGCTCGTTGGAGCTGACCAGACCTTCGTCGCGCATCAGTTTGTGGAAGAAGCGCGCGTAGAGCAGGTGGAGAATGGCGTGTTCGATACCACCGATGTACTGATCCACCGGCAGCCAGTGATCGGCTGCGGATTTCTCCACCAAACCGCCCTCGAAGTGCGGCGAGGCGTAGCGGGCGTAGTACCACGACGACTCGACGAAGGTGTCCATGGTGTCGGTTTCACGCTTGGCCGGCGCGCCGCATTTCGGGCAGCTGCATTCGTAGAACTCGGGCATGCGCGCCAGCGGCGAACCGGCGCCGTCCGGCACCACGTCTTCCGGCAGAACGACAGGCAGTTGATCTTCCGGCACCGGCACGTCGCCGCACGTTGCGCAGTGGATGATCGGGATCGGGCAGCCCCAGTAGCGCTGGCGGCTGATGCCCCAGTCGCGCAGGCGGAACTGGGTGCGCGAGGCGCCGAGTTGTTTCTTGATCAGGGCCACTTCCATGGCGTCGAACGCGCCGGCGAAGTCGAGGCCGTCGAATTCACCGGAGTTGATCAGCGTGCCGTGCTCGCCATAGGCGTCCTGCCATGGCGCCGGGTTGGTATCACCGGAGCTGGTGCGCACCACCGATTTCACCGGCAGGTTGTACTTGTGAGCGAATTCGAAATCGCGCTCGTCGTGCGCCGGAACCGCCATGACCGCACCGTCGCCGTAGTGCATGAGCACGTAGTTGGCGACCCACACCGGCAGCTTCTCGCCGGTCAGCGGGTGCTCGACGAACAGGCCGGTCGGCAGGCCTTTCTTTTCCTGGGTGGCGACATCGGCTTCAGCGACGCTGCCGCCCTTGCATTCAGCGATGAACGCTTGCAGCTCGGGATTGTTCTGCGCGGCCAGGGTGGCCAGCGGGTGCTCGGCAGCGACGGCGACGTAGGTCGCGCCCATCAGGGTGTCCGGACGGGTGGTGAAGACTTTCAGGGTGCCGGCTTCGCCGATCGAATCGACGTTGTACGGGAACTGCACTTCCATGCCGCGGGACTTGCCGATCCAGTTGCGCTGCATGGTCTTGACCTGCTCCGGCCAGCCAGTCAGTTCGTCGAGGCTTTCCAGCAGCTCGTCGGCGTAAGCGGTGATCTTGAAGTAGTACATCGGGATTTCGCGCTTTTCGATCAGCGCGCCGGAGCGCCAGCCACGGCCGTCGATGACTTGTTCGTTGGCCAGAACGGTCTGGTCGACCGGGTCCCAGTTCACGGTGCCGTTCTTGCGGTAGATCACGCCTTTTTCGAACAGGCGGGTGAACAGCCATTGTTCCCAGCGGTAGTAGTCCGGTTTGCAGGTGGTCACTTCACGGGACCAGTCTACCGCGAGGCCGAGGCTGCGCAGCTGCGACTTCATGTAGGCGATGTTCTCGTAGGTCCACTTGGCGGGCGCTATGTTGTTTTTCATTGCGGCGTTTTCCGCCGGCATGCCGAACGCATCCCAACCCATGGGCTGCAGAACATTCTTGCCCTGCATGCGCTGGTAGCGCGAGATCACGTCGCCAATGGTGTAGTTGCGCACGTGGCCCATGTGCAGCTTGCCGCTGGGGTAAGGGAACATCGACAGGCAGTAGTAGGTTTCCTTGCCTGGCTGTTCACTGACTTCAAAGGACTTTTGCTCATCCCAGAACGACTGGGCGGCGGCTTCGATCTCACGTGGCTGATATTGTTCGTGCATGGCTACTTTTGTACTGGATAGGGGTGGCCTAATCCTCTTCGACGGCGGCATCCGGGATGGCCCGGCTGCGCTGGAAGTGGAATGACAGGAAGCGCCGTAGCATACATGACCGCGCTTGGCCGAGGGAAACCCTGATTACAGCTGTTTGCCAGAGCTTTTGGGCGACGAGGGCCGTTGGTCGCGGCGTGTAGCCGGTTCGTGCAGCGAAGCTAAGCTCTAATTGGGGAGTGAGTCTTATCTTCAATGAGGTGAGGGATGGTGGAGCAACGGAAAAAGAACGTAACGAAACCCGAGTTGTATGAAAGGTTGATCGATCGTCTGGGCATGGCGCTGGACGCCGTGAAAACCGCTGACCGGCTGCGCGACGAGCGCCCCCTGGAACTGGAATTGCGTGGCTTGAGTCCCGCCGAGTTCAAACTGGTCAAGGCCTATCTGGATCGCAGTGAACGTGAAACGCAGGGATGCCTGTCTCAAGCAGTGAAGCAGCTCGATGCAGCACATTCGGCCAAGATCATCTGGCTCAAGGACAAGGCGCCGCGCAGAGACACCGGCAAGGTGCGTTCTGTGCAGGCCAAGTAAGCGCATGGCAGGTCATGAAACGGATCTTTTGCAACCGGATCCGGCCTACTGGTTGTAACGCGTAATCAACACTCTTAGGCTTCGGGCATCTTTGGAGATGCCCGATGCCCTTTCGCTATTTCATCAAACAACTTTTACTGCCGCCCGGCATTCTTTTGCTGCTGTTGCTGGCCGCCTGGTGGCTGCGCCGCTCACGGCCACGGCTGGCTGGCGTATGTTTTGCCTTCGGCTTTGGTGGCCTGCTGCTGATGAGCCTGCCGGTGGTCGTGCAGTGGAGCGCCAAGGCGCTAGAACGTGAGCCAGCGCTGGCGCGGTCAGAGTGGACGACGCTGGCGCAACGCGCCGATGCGATTGTGGTGTTGGGCTCGGGGCGTGAGCGCGGTGATCTGGCTTGGGGCGAAGACCAGCCGACCGGCGTCGGCCTTGAGCGCCAGCGTTACGCCGCACGCTTGGCCAAGGCCTCGGGCCTGCCGATTCTGACCAGCGGCGGCCTGCATTACGGCACGCCCCCGACCGAGGCGAAGTTGATGGCGGATTCGTTGCGTGATGACTTCGACGTGAGCGTGCGCTGGCAGGAAGGCGAGAGCCGCACCACATGGGAGAACGCGAAGATGACGGCAGATATCCTCTTGCCGCAGGGGATCAAGCGCGTCGTCGTGGTGACGCAGGCGTGGCACATGCCGCGTGCGGTGTGGAGCTTTGAGCAGGCCGGATTCGAAGTGGTGCCGGCACCGGTGGGCTTTTTAGGCACTGACAACGCCCGGCCTTTTGGCGGCTGGTTGCCGGAGTTCAAGTCGATCTGGCAGAGCGGGCAATTGCTCAATGAAGCGGTGGGGCAGGTGGGGTATTCATTGTTTTACCGCTGAAGATCATTGTGGCGAGGGGATTTATCCCCGATGGGGCGCGTAGCGGCCCCTCTCTTACCTTCAGAAGAGGGGACTGCTGCGCACTCCAGCGGGGTAAATCCCCTCGCCACATTTCTCAGAGGGTCTTCGACATGCGGCTGGCCATCAACGCCCAGCCAAGCAGCAGCAGGCACAACACGATCAACGGCCACGAGCGCCATTGCAGATATGGCGTCAGGTCGTGCATCGGCACCACTTCGCCATACAGCACGCCTTGTTCGAACTGCGGAATCTGCTCGGTGATCTGCCCGAACGGATTGATCAGGCCGGTGACGCCGTTGTTGGTCGCGCGGATCATCCAGCGTCCGGCTTCCAGCGCGCGCATCTGCGCCATCTGCAAATGCTGCAGCGGGCCGATGGACGTGCCGAACCAAGTGTCGTTGCTGATCGTCAACAACAGATCACTGCGTGCCGACAGGCCGGCGGCGAATTCCGGATAGACCACCTCGTAGCAGATGAACGGTGCAATCTGGTAACCCTTGGCCTGCAAGAGCGCTTGATCCGACGGGCCGCGGGCGAAGTCCGACATCGGCAGGTCGAAGAACGCGATCAAGCCGCGCAACACATCCTGCAACGGCACGTATTCGCCGAACGGCACCAGTTTCTGCTTCAGGTAAGTGCCGTCGCCTTCGCCGACCACGGTGATGCCGTTGAAGAAGCGCCGTTCGTGATGCACGGTCTGGCGGATCGGCACACCGGTGATCAACGCCGATTTACGCTCGGCGGCGAAGTTGCCCATCATCGTCAGGTAGCCCTCGGCGGACTCCTTCAATACCGGCACGGCGGTTTCCGGCCAGATCAGCAGATCGACCGGTTTGGAACGGAAACTCAGATCACGGTACAGCGCCAGTTGCGCGTTGAGCTCGGCCGGGTCCCATTTCATGCTTTGCGCGACGTTGCCCTGAATCGCGGCCACGGTCAGCGGTGCGCCGGACGGGCTGGTCCACGCGTGGCCTTTGAGGGCGATGCTTGCTACCCAAGGCCCCGCCAGCAGTACCACACCGGCCGCGATGAAACCCTTGCGGCGCGCCTGCAACAAGCGCGACGCGTTGTAGATCAGCGCTGCGGTAAGTGCCAGAACAAACGATACCAGCCACATGCCGCCCACCGGCGCGAGCCCGGCCAGCGGGCCATCGAGCTGGCTGTAACCGGAATAAAGCCACGGGAAACCGGTAAGGAACCAGCCGCGAAACGCTTCCTGGCCGACCCACAGCGCAGCAAAGGCCAAGGCATCTGCCAGCGGTGCTTCGTTACGCCGCAACCAGCGCGCCCACAGCCACGCGGGCAGGGCGAAGAACCAGGCAATCGCCGCGGTGAACAGCAGCATCAGGAACCCGGCGAGCAACACCGAAGCGCCACCAAAGTGGTGGATGCTGTAATAGATCCAACTGGTGCCGGCACCGAACAGGCCGAAGCCGAAGCACCAGCCACGGCCGAGCGCCTGACGCGGGCTCAGCTCACGCAAACCGGCATAGAACAGACCAACCGCCAGCAATGCCAGCGGCCAGATGTTGAAAGGTGCGAGAGCGAAGGTGGTAATTGCACCGGCCGCCACGGCCAGCAGGTTACCGGGCCAGCCGGGGCGGGTTGTCCAGCGCATTTCAGTCCTTAGAATTAACGAGCGATAGGCGTCAGTCGCAGCAAATGAATCCGACGGCTGTCGGCGTTCAGGATGCGGAAACGATAAGCGCCGATTTCAGTGGTTTCGTTGCGTTTTGGCAAGTGCCCGAACGCGCTCATCACCAGGCCGCCGACGGTGTCGAACTCGTCGTCGGAGAACTCGCTGTCGAAGAACTCGTTGAAGTTCTCGATCGGCGTCAGCGCCTTGATCAGGAAATCACCGCTGGGCAGCGGCTTGATGTAGCTGTCTTCTTCGACGTCGTGCTCGTCCTCGATGTCGCCGACGATCTGCTCGAGCACGTCTTCGATGGTCACCAGACCGGCCACGCCGCCGTATTCGTCGATGACGATGGCCATGTGGTTGTGGTTGGCACGGAACTCACGCAGCAACACGTTCAGACGCTTGGACTCCGGCACGAAGGTGGCCGGGCGCAGCAGGTCCTTTATGTTGAAGCTGTCGCCGTTCTCCTTGAGGATCAGCGGCAGCAGATCCTTGGCCAGCAGCACGCCCATCACGTCGTCATGGCTTTCGCCGATGACCGGATAGCGCGAGTGGGCCGAGTCGACCACGGCAGGGAGGAATTCGCGGGGTGTCTGGGTCGCCTTGATGCTGACCATCTGCGAGCGCGGCACCATGATGTCGCGCACTTGCAGGTCAGCCACCTGGATGGCGCCTTCGACGATGGCCAGCGCTTCGCTGTCCAGCAGTTTGTTCTGATGTGCATCACGCAGCAGCTCGAGGAGCTCCTGACGGTTCTTCGGCTCGTGGGCAAAAGCCTGGGTCAGTTTACCCAGCCATGACTTCTGCCCGTTGCTCGATCGATCTTCGCTCATAGCGATTACTCTGAATCCTTTGTTGTAACGATGGGGGAGTGTTCGGTTTCGTCGTCCGCGTACGGATCGGGATAGCCCAGTTCAGCAAGCAACTCGCGTTCCAGTGCTTCCATTTCTTCGGCTTCGTCGTCATCTATATGGTCGTAACCCAGCAGATGCAAGCAGCCGTGAATGACCAGATGTGCCCAGTGGGCCTTTAGTTCCTTGCCCTGCTCGGCGGCTTCGCGTTCGACCACGGCCACGCAGATCACCAGATCGCCGAGCAGCGGGATATCGAGAAATTCGTCTGGCACTTCCGCCGGGAACGACAACACATTGGTCGCGTAGTCCTTGTGGCGCCAGGTGTGATTGAGCTCGCGGCCTTCTTCCTCGTCGACCAGACGAATGGTCATTTCCGAATCAGCGCTGCGCTGGCGCAGGGCCAGTTCGCACCACTGACGGAACTCTGCTTCACTCGGCGCGCTGGCCTCGGTGGCGATTTGCAGATCCAGCTCAAGCATCGCGCGAGGCTTCCTTCGCAGCTTCGGCACGGGTCTCGAAGCGCTCGTAGGCCTCGACGATCCGCTGCACCAACGGGTGGCGCACGACGTCCTTGGGCTGGAAGTGGGTGAAGCTGATGCCCGGCACGTCTTTGAGCACTTCTATCACATGGTGCAAGCCGGACTTGGTGCCGCGCGGCAGGTCGACCTGGGTGATGTCGCCGGTGATCACGGCGGTGGAGCCGAAGCCGATGCGCGTGAGGAACATCTTCATCTGCTCGACGGTGGTGTTCTGGCTCTCGTCGAGAATGATGAAGCTGTTGTTCAGCGTGCGACCGCGCATGTAGGCCAGCGGCGCGACTTCGATCACCTGTTTCTCGATCAGCTTGGCGACGTATTCGAAACCGAGCATTTCGTACAGCGCGTCGTAGAGCGGGCGCAGGTACGGGTCGATCTTCTGCGACAGATCACCGGGCAGGAAGCCGAGTTTTTCACCCGCTTCGACCGCCGGACGCACCAGCAGGATGCGGCGGATCTGCTCGCGCTCCAGCGCATCTACCGCGCAGGCCACGGCCAGATAGGTCTTGCCGGTACCGGCCGGGCCGATGCCGAAATTGATGTCGTTGCCGAGGATTTCCTTCACGTAGCGCTGCTGATTCAAGCCGCGTGGGCGAATCATGCCTTTCTTGGTGCGCAGGGCGACGGTCGGTTCGGCGGGGGCCGGGTTGTCGATATCTGCTGATTCCTGAATGAACAGGTGCACCAGGTCTGGCGACAGCTCGGTACCCTTGGTTTCCCGGTA
This sequence comes from Pseudomonas sp. GXM4, assembly GCF_008923895.1. Taxonomy (NCBI): domain Bacteria; kingdom Pseudomonadati; phylum Pseudomonadota; class Gammaproteobacteria; order Pseudomonadales; family Pseudomonadaceae; genus Pseudomonas; species Pseudomonas sp. GXM4. Next base: position 6,065 of record NZ_WBRZ01000129.1, on the reverse strand, counting down.
CAGGCGGCGCAGCAGGTTTTCTGCGGACGTGGTGAGTTTTGGATCGCCAATCAACTCGAACTGGTTTCCGCGATTGCGGATCTCGATGGCCAGGCGCTGTTCGATCAAGCGCAAATGCTCGTCGAATTGCCCGCACAGATTGGCGAAGCGGCGAGCCTCAAAAGGCTCGAGGAGAAAACGATGTGGTTCGATGGGTGCGTTCAAGGTCGTATTTAGCCGCCCTGGGGCAATTAGGATGAAATCAAGGATAACGCCAGTGGCGTGGGTGCGAAAGCTCTTAAATATCGACGCTGCTTTCCAACCCATTCTCTGTGGCTGGCGGGGTCTTTTGTGGTGAGGGGATAAATCCCCTCACCACAGAAACCCCATCCACAATGCGATGGTGTTACTGGATCAGCGAACCACGCAGCGAGTGCGGTTGCGCGGCGTCGATGTGCACGTCGGCGAACTGACCGATCAGGGTGGGATTGTCGCAGCGGAAGTTGACGATACGGTTATTCTCGGTACGCCCTTGGAGCTCGCCCGGGTCTTTCTTCGAATAATCTGTCACCAGAATGCGCTGGATCGAACCGACCATTTGTCGGCTGATCTCGAAGCCCTGCTGATTCAAACGATGTTGCAGCGCGTTCAGACGTTCTTTCTTCAATTCTTCCGGGGTGTCGTCGGCCAGATCGGCAGCAGGCGTGCCCGGGCGCTGGCTGTAGACGAACGAGTAGGAGAAATCGAAGCCGACATCGGCAATCAGCTTCATGGTCTGTTCGAAGTCCTTCTCGGTTTCGCCGGGGAAACCGACGATGAAGTCCGAACTGATGCAGATCCCCGGTACGGCGGCGCGCAATTTGCGCAGCTTGGATTTGTACTCCAGCGCCGTGTGGTTGCGCTTCATCGCCGCGAGAATCCGGTCCGAGCCCGACTGCACCGGCAAGTGCAGGTGCTTGACCAGCTCCGGCACTTCGGCGTGGGCCTGGATCAGGCTGTCGGAAAACTCCAGCGGGTGCGAGGTGGTGTAGCGGATGCGGTCGATGCCATCGACGGCGGCGACCACGCGAATCAGCTCGGCCAGGTCGGCCAGGCGACCGTCGTGGGTCTGGCCGCGATAGCCGTTGACGTTCTGCCCGAGCAAGGTCACTTCACGCACGCCGTGTTCGGCCAAGTGAATGATTTCCGCGATCACGTCGTCGAACGGTCGGCTGACCTCTTCGCCACGGGTGTACGGCACCACGCAGAACGTGCAGTACTTGCTGCAACCTTCCATCACTGACACATAAGCGCTCGGGCCGTCGATACGCGGCTCCGGCAGGTGGTCGAATTTTTCGATTTCCGGGAACGACACGTCGACCTGCGGCAGCTTGCTGCTGCGCGCGGCGTCGATCATTTCCGGCAGACGGTGCAGGGTCTGCGGGCCGAACACCACGTCGACGTACGGAGCGCGATCACGGATCGCTGCGCCTTCCTGACTGGCCACGCAACCGCCGACGGCGATGACCATGTCCGGGTTGGCCAGCTTCAGTTCGCGCCAGCGGCCGAGCTGCGAATACACGCGGTCTTGCGCGCGTTCGCGGATCGAGCAGGTGTTGAGCAGAATCACGTCGGCGTCTTCCGCGCGGGCGGTGACTTCCAGGGCCTGATGTTCGCCCAGCAGATCGACCATGCGCGAGCTGTCGTACTCGTTCATCTGGCAACCGTGGGTTTCGATGTAAAGCTTCTTGGCCATGGATTCGGGTCGTCACGTGATTCAAAGAACCGCGCATTATAGGGAACAAGCCGTCAGGTTCCTACCGCTGTGCGTCCGGTGGCTATGCTATAGTTCGCGCCCTCATTTTTACCCCGATGTTATCCGCCCGCCATGACCAAACGCGAAGCTCCAATCTACAAGGTGATTTTCCTCAACCAGGGCCAGGTGTTCGAAATGTACGCCAAGCAGATCTATCAAAGTGATCTGTGGGGTTTCCTGGAAGTTGAAGAATTCGTCTTTGGCGAGCGCACGCAAATGGTCGTCGATCCGAGCGAAGAAAAGCTCAAGGCGCAATTCGAAGGCGTGGTGCGCAGTTTTGTGCCGATGCATTCGATCGTGCGCATCGACGAAGTGGAACGTCTGGGCACGCCGAAAATCAGCGAGGCCCGGGGCGCGGTCGGCAATGTCATGCCGTTTCCGATGCCGATGCCTGAGAAGTAAGCACAGCTTTGGATTTGGAATGATGTTGTGGCGAGGGGATTTAGCGAAACGTCGCACCGCCCCGCTCGGCTGCGAAGCAGTCGCAATCCATCCAGCAATATGTGTCAGACAGAACCGGGTTGCAGGGTTTGGGGCTGCTTCGCAGCCCAACGGGGATAAATCCCCTCGCCACAGGTAATCTCCCCAGCCTTTAGGGCAGTGGGGAGAATGGCGTACGCCCGTCGGCGTTCTGCAGTTCCATCAGGTATTTGCGGAAAATCTGCCCGAGCACCTGAGTGGCGGTTTCGAGATCTTCGCGGGACATCTTTTCCGAGACTTCGTCAGCCGTGTCCAATGCCTCTTCAGCACCGTTGACCGCTGCCATCTTCAGCACGATGTAGGCCTGGATATTGTTGGCCTGCACGCCTTCACCGTGGAAGAACATGCTGCCGAGCTTGAATTGCGCCTGGGCGTGGCCTTGCAGCGAGGCCTTTTCGAAATAGCTCAGGGCTTGATTGAGGTCGCGCGGCGCGTTCTTGCCGTCGTAGTAGAACTCACCCAACTCGTATTGCGCTTGCGCGTCCCCTTCGTCCGCCGCTTTCTGGCAGGCGGCCAATGCCTGCGTGACGTCTTGCGGCTGAGTATTGAGGGTGCAACGACCCATCGCCGGGATCAACAACGAGTTGCCGCCTGCTTGTGCATGCGCGAGCAGGGGCTGAAGGAGCAACAGGCAGCCCAATGCAAGGGTGCGGCCGGTGCGGTTCATGGGAATCGACTTACCTCTGAAGGGCACGCGGACCCGTCGAGGGATCCAATAAGCGCGCATTATGAAATAAGCAGGGCCAACCTTACAAAGTCTTTACTCGTTTTTCTGCTGCGTGGGGAATATATCGCCCGATTCAGGCAGGATTTTCGCAGACGCGTCGGAAAAACCGAGCGGATGTAGGCGAAAGCTGACGCTGGCCATAGCCAACGTCAGCGGTACGGCGATTATTTCAATGCGGCGAAGGCACGCTCGGCGGCGTCCAGCGTCAGTTGCAACTCGGCTTCGCCGTGGGCGATCGAGGTGAAACCGGCTTCGAAAGCGCTCGGCGCCAGGTACACGCCACCTTCCAGCATCAAGTGGAAGAAGCGACCGAACATTGCTGCGTCGCTGGCCATCACGTCGTCGAAGGTGACGATGTCGTCGGCGCCGCTGAAGTACAGACCGAACATGCCGCCGGCCTGAGTGGTCACGAACGGGATGCCCGCAGCATCGGCACGCTGTTGCAGACCGTCGAGCATGCGCGCGGTGTAGTCGGTCAGTTCGGCGTGGAAGCCCGGGCGGCTGATCAGGCGCAGGGTCGTCAGGCCGGCAGCCATCGCCAGCGGATTGCCCGACAACGTACCGGCCTGATACACCGGACCGAGCGGGGCGATGCGCTGCATGATCTCGCGTTTACCGCCGAAGCAGCCCACCGGCATGCCGCCGCCGATGATCTTGCCGAACGTGGTCAGGTCCGGCGTCACACCGTAGTGCGCCTGGGCACCGCCGAGGGCGACGCGGAAACCGGTCATCACTTCGTCGAAAATCAACACCACGCCGTGCTTGTCACACAGCGAACGCAGGCCTTCGAGGAAGCCCGGCGCTGGCGGCACGCAGTTCATGTTGCCGGCGACCGGCTCGACGATGATGCACGCCACGTCCTCACCCACTTCGGCGAGCATCGCTTCAACCGCGTCGATGTCGTTGAACGGCAGGGTCAGGGTGTGTTTGGCGAAGGCTGCCGGCACGCCGGCCGAGCTCGGTACGCCCTGGGTCAGAGCGCCGGAACCGGCCTTGACCAGCAGGCTGTCGGAGTGGCCGTGGTAGCAGCCTTCGAATTTGATGATGCTGTCGCGACCGGTGTAACCACGGGCCAGACGGATCGCGCTCATGGTCGCTTCGGTGCCGGAGCTGACCATGCGCACCATGTCCATCGACGGCACCAGCGAGCAGACCAGATCGGCCATCTCGGTTTCCATCGACGTCGGTGCACCGTAGGACAGGCCGTGTTGCAGCTGATTGCGCACCGCGTCGAGCACGTCCGGATGGCTGTGGCCGAGGATCATCGGGCCCCACGAACCCACGTAATCGACATAACGCTTGTCATCTTCGTCGGTGACGTAAGCGCCTTCGGCGTGTTTGAAGAACAGCGGGGTGCCGCCGACGCTCTTGAACGCGCGCACCGGCGAGTTGACGCCGCCGGGGATGTGTTTCTGAGCATTGGCAAACAGGGTTTCGGAACGAGACATGATCGGGCTCTCAAATCAGATTTTCAGAAGTTCGTTGAAGGTGCGGGCGCGGCGGGTCACTTCGGCGCTGCTCTCGGCGCCGAACAAACCGTGGATCACGGCGAGCAGATCGACACCGTGCTCGACCAGTGGCGCGGCGTTATCGAGGGTGATGCCGCCGATCGCGCAGACCGGCAAGTGCAGCGTGCGTTTGGCTTCGTCGAGCAAGTCGAGGCTGCAACTCGGCGCACCGGGTTTGGTGGTGGAATTGAAGAAGCGGCCGAAGGCAACGTAACTCGCGCCTTCTTTGGCAGCCTGTTCGGCCAGGGCGATTTGCCCGTGGCAGGTCGAACCGATGATCGCTTTCGAACCGAGCAGGGCGCGGGTCGGCGACAGCGGGCCGTCGGTCTGCCCGAGGTGCACGCCGACGTTGAGGCGTGCGGCCAGCTCGGCGTCATCGTTGATGATCAGTTGCGTCTTGTAGCGCTCGCACAGGTTGCGCAACGCCTCGGCCTCGCGCAGACGGCGGGCCTCGTCGCTGCTCTTGTCGCGGTATTGCAGCAGGGTGACGCCGCCGTCGAGCGCCGCCTCCACGTAAGACAGAAACTTGCCGGCCAGCAACTGGCTGTCGGTAATGGCATACAGGCCACGGAGTTTCATCGGGCAGACCTCACGACGTTACGAGCAGAAATCCAGCGGCAGGCGACGCGGCACGAACTGGCCTTTGCCCAGTTGTTCGGCATCGCGCAAAGTCCGCCAGGTGTAATCCAGCGCACTGCGCACGGCACTGGCCAGGTGTTCGCCCTGAGCGAGTCGCCCGGCCAAAGCGCTGGCCAGCGTGCAACCGGAGCCGTGATAGCTGCCCGGCAGGCGCTGGCAGATAAAGGTTTCGCGCAGGCCGTCGCGGCTGTACACGCGGTTGTGGATTTCAGTTTCGTCGCCATGGCCGCCGGTAATCAGCAGGTTTTTGACGAATGGCAGGAGTTTTTCCGCGCACTCGTCGGCCGTGCCTTCGGGCAGTTCGGCGAGGATGCGCGCTTCAGGAAGATTGGGCGTGGCAATGATCGACAGCGGCAGCAGACGTTCGCGCATCGCGTAGCCGACCTCGTCCTTGCCCAGGCGTCCGCCGCCGCCGGCACGCAGCACCGGGTCGCAGACCACTGGCAGGTGCGGGTGCGCCGAGAGCAGTTCGACCACGGTGTCGACCATCTCCAGCGAACCGAGCATGCCCAGTTTCACTGCGGCGACTTCGGAGTCGTTGAGCACGGCGTTGGCCTGGGCCAGTACCCACTCACGGTCGAGGACGCGGAAGTCAGTGACGTTGACGGTGTCTTGCACGGTCAGGGCGGTGACGGCCGGAGCCGCATGGCAACCCTGCGCGAGCAGGGCTTCGATATCTGCCTGCAAGCCGGCGCCACCACTGGGGTCGTGGCCGGAGAGACAGAGGACAACGGGGCGGGAGCTGTAGATATTCATGGTGCGCGAGCTTACCACCAAAGCTGATTTTGGGGTTCAGTACTCACGGTGTTTGCGAGCAGATTGTCGGACAACCCCGCAGTCTTTATTTGGAGCACATTTGTGGCGAGGGGATTTATCCCCGTTGGGCTGCGAAGCGGCCCCAAACCCTGCAATCCGGTTCTTTCTGACACACCTCGCT
>NZ_WBRZ01000128.1:0-15801 GCF_008923895.1 Pseudomonas sp. GXM4 | reverse complement strand
CTGGCTCGCCAGCGATGGTGCCGGCGCTAGCAGCCTTTCAGAGCTTGCTTGTGCGCATACATCGCGCCATCCGCATCGGCGAGCAGCCGATCGACGGTTTCGTGGCGCGTGGGGTCGTATTCGATCTGGCCGACGCTGAAACGAATCGCATAACCACGGTGCAGCGTGGCGTTGCGCTCTTCGAGGATTTCCTTGAGCCGGGCCATGATCCGCGTGGTTTCAACGTGGCTGGAGCCGGTCAGCAATGCGACGAACTCATCGCCGCCCAGGCGTCCGACCACGTCGCTTTCACGAAAGGCAATGCGCAACACATCGGCGAAGGTCTTCAGTGCACTGTCGCCTTCGGCATGGCCGTACAGATCGTTGATCTGCTTGAAGTCGTTGAGGTCGAAAAACAGCAGCGTCGCCGGCCGGTTCAGGCGCGCGCAGGCATCCAGTGCATGCTGGGCCAGTTGCTTGAAACCACGGCGATTGGACAGCAGCGTCAACTCATCCATGCTCGCCATCTGCACCGCCATCAACTCTTGCTCGGCCATCTCCGCGAGGTCACGCAGCAGCGCGCGCTCTTCGTCATCAAGATGGCGAGGTTTGGTATCAATCAGGCATAAGGTGCCCATTTTGTTACCGTCCGGCACGGTCAGTGGGTACCCGGCGTAAAAGCGAATATTCGGCGCACCGGTAACCAGCGGATTGTCATGGAAGCGCAGATCTTCCAGCGCATCGGGCACCAGCATCAGCTCGTTCTGCAGAATCGCATGACCGCAGAACGAGACATCGCGGGACGTCTCGCTGACATCCAGACCCACACAGGACTTGAACCACTGGCGATCCGTGTCGACCAGCGTGACCAGGGCGATCGGCACGTTGAACAAGCGCTTGGCCAGCCGAGTCAGACGATCAAAGCGCTCTTCAGGGGCCGAGTCGAGGTTGAGGCCATGCAGCGCGTCGATTCGTGCAGCTTCATTGGCAGGTTTTCCGGGCACCAGCATGCGCACACTCCGTAGACAGTCATGCGTTCAGCGTAGCGCTTAATCGTCGGGGCATCACATTTGCGCCACCGGACACGGCCCGCCGGCATCGGCCCAGAGTTTGAATTGCGCGACGAAAATATCGTGCGGCACTGGCACCGGTGCGCGCCCTGCCCCGGGATTCCAGCCCCAGAGCACCAGTTTGTCTTCGCTGACGTGTTTTAACAGCGCGGCGAAATCCCGGTCGCCATTGCTCGCGCGGTCCTTGATCATCGCGCAGAGCTTGTCCGAGGGCAGGCCGATCCAGGCCATTTTGTGCGCCGCCGGCGGCAGGCTCCAGTGCGGCGCACCCGGCGGCGCGTGAGGGCCGTAACTGGCCGGCGGGTTGCTTTCGGCGTGGCAGGTCGCGCAAGGCAAACCGGCGGCGCCCTTGCCGTCCATGCCGCGCACCACGCTCATCGCGTGGGGGATGCCGGCGTCGAACTGCAACGGCGAATCGCCGGGAATGTGGCAATTCTGGCAGCGCGGGCTCTGAAAGACTTTCTGCACCGTGCCAAAGGCTTTCAGAGCTTCCTGATCCTCGGCAAACAGGTCCGAGGCGTAGCCACCGAGACCGAGCAACACGACGGTGCCCAACACAAGATGTCGTTTCATCTCACACCCCCGACAGTTGCAGTGGCAGTTCGCGCAGGCGTTGCCCGGTCAAGGCGAACACGGCGTTGGCCACGGCCGGCGCGGTCGGTGGCACACCGGGCTCACCGATGCCGCCGGGTTTTTCGCTGCTGGGGACGATATGCACTTCCACCACCGGCATTTCGTTGAGCCGCAACACCTGATAATCGTGATAGTTGGACTGCACGACGCCGCCGTCCTTGACGGTGAGTTTGCTGTGCAAGGCCATGCCGAGACCGAAGGTGATGCACGATTCCATTTGCGCGGCGATGCTCTGCGGATTCACTGCAATGCCGCAGTCCACCGCGCAGACCACCCGATGCACGCGGATCGCCAGATTGTCCTGAGACACCTCCGCCACTTGCGCCACGTAGCTGCCGAACGACTCGTGTACCGCCACGCCCAGAGCATGCCCGTCCGGCAACGGCGCGCCCCAGTTGGCCTTCTCCACCGCCAGATTGAGCACGCCGAGGTGGCGCGGGTGCGCCTTGAGCAGCGTGCGCCGGTACTCCACCGGATCCTTGCCCGCCGCCGTCGCCAGTTCATCGATCAGCGATTCCATGACAAAACCCGTGTGGGTATGGCCCACCGAACGCAGCCACAACACATTGATGCCGGTCTGCGGCGAATGCAGGTCGACCTGATGATGAGGCAGATCCTTGATATACGGACTGTCGGCCACGCCCTCGACCGAGGTGGCATCGATGCCGTTCTTGACCATCGTCGCCTCAAGCATCGTCCCGGCCATGATCGACTGCCCCACCAGCACATGCTGCCAGCTCATCGGCAAACCATCGGCGCCCAGCCCGACCTGCGCCTTGTGCAGGTACATCGAGCGGTAGTAGCCGCCGCGAATGTCATCTTCGCGCGCCCACACGGTTTTCACCGGCAGGCCCGCCGCTTTCGCCACTTGCACGGCTTCGGCGACGAAATCCGAGGTCGGATTGGCGCGGCGACCAAAACCACCGCCGAGGAATTCGGTGTGAATTTCGACCTGCTCGGGCTTGAGCCCGGTAATCTTGCTGGCGACCATTTGGTCCAGCGTCTGAAATTGCGTACCAGTCCAGATCTCGCATTTGCCGGCGCTGATTTTCACCGTGCAATTGAGCGGTTCCATCGGCGCGTGGGCCAGATACGGCACGCTGTATTCGACCTCGATTTTCTTCGCGGCTTTGCCGAAATTGGCCTTGGCGTCCCCCGCCTGAGTGGCGGAAGTGCCCGGCGTCGCCGCCAGTTTGCGGAAACTCTCCAGCAGTTTTTCACTGCTCATGTCGGCCAGCGGCCCCAGGTCCCAATCGACCTTCAGCGCATCACGGCCCAGCTTCGCCGCCCAGAAATGCTCGGCCACCACCGCCACGCCGCTGGGCACCTGCACCACCTTGTGCACGCCGGGAATGGCCAGCGCTGCGGCGCCTTCGAAGGATTTCACCGTGGCACCGAACACCGGCGCGCGGGCGACCATCGCGGTCATCAGGCCCTCGAACTGCACGTCCATGCCGAACCTGGCGCGGCCGGTGATCTTTTCCGGGGTATCGAGGCGCTTGGTCGGTTTGCCGATGACTTTCCAGTCCTTGGCCTCCTTGAAGGTGATGGTTTTCGGATCCGGCACCGGCAGTTGCCCGGCGGCATCGGCCAGTTCGCCGTAGGTCGCGCGTTGATTCCCGGCGATGACCACGCCGGACTCCGTGCGAATCGTCGACGGCGCGACGTTGAAGCGTTTCGCTGCGGCTTCCACGAGCATCTGCCGCGCCGTCGCCCCGGCCAATCGGTAGCGGTCGAATTCCATCCAGGTCGACGTCGAGCCTCCGGTGATCTGCATGCCGCCAAATGCCGGCAAGCCGTAATCGGCCGCCGAGGCTGGCGAGTGCTCAACGCGGATTTTCGACCAGTCGGCATCCAGTTCTTCGGCGATCAGCATGGTCAGGCCGGTCCAGATGCCCTGGCCCATTTCCGAATGACCGAGCAGCACGGTGACGCTGTTGTCCGCCGCAATGCGCAGGAACGCGTTGGGCGCGAAGGTCTTGTTCTGATTTTCTGCCGCCCGGGCAAAGCGATTGGCCCCGGGCATCACGAACGCCACCATCAAGCCGCCGCTTAATAGTGCGCTGCCCTTGAGAAACCCGCGACGCGATACGGGACTGTTCATCGTTCCTCTCCCAGAGAATGACTCAGCCGATTTCGGCGGCGCGTTTGACCGCCGCGCGAATGCGCGGATAGGTGCCGCAGCGGCAGATATTGCCGGAGAGCGCCTGATCGATATTGCTGTCGGTGGGCTTGGGAATTTTCGCCAGCAACGCGGCGGCGGACATGATCTGCCCGGACTGACAGTAACCGCACTGCACCACGTCCAGCTCGGCCCAGGCCTGCTGCACCGGGTGCGAGCCATCACTGGACAAGCCCTCGATGGTGAGGATTTTCTGCCCGTGGGCGACCGCAGTCGCCGGGGTGATACAGGAGCGCAAAGGCGCGCCGTCGACGTGAACGGTGCAGGCGCCGCACTGGGCCATGCCACAGCCGAACTTGGTCCCGGTCAGGTGCGCGACGTCGCGCAGAACCCAGAGCAGCGGCATGTCGGCGGGGACATCGAGCTCCTGATCCTTGCCATTGATATTCAGGGTCAGCATCGGCGGATTTCCTCAGGCTCACGGTGGTGCGAAGGGGCGTCGCTGTGGTCGGAAAAACCTACGGACGCCCGCGCTTATCCCTTTCAGCAAAGCCTAATTTGCGCAGCAAGCCAGACGTTGTGACCAGCGGTCATGCAGACCCCGGCATTGCTCCTACAGTTGATAACGGCTCGCACTGAGTCGTCGTACCTCTGCGCAAACGGTCCGCGTACCTCGCGGTTGTCCATCACAGGTCAGGAGTAACGAATATGGGCTTTGTCACCACTCGAGACGGCGTCGATATCTTCTACAAGGACTGGGGCCCGCGCGACGCGCCGGTGATCCACTTCCACCACGGCTGGCCGCTCAGTTCCGATGACTGGGATGCGCAGATGCTGTTCTTTCTCGCGCAGGGCTTTCGGGTGATTGCCCATGATCGACGTGGACACGGGCGCTCCAGCCAGGTCTGGGATGGCCACGACATGGACCACTACGCCGACGATGTGCTGGCCGTGGTCAATCATCTGGGTACGAGCAACGTGGTGCACGTCGGCCATTCCACCGGCGGCGGCGAAGTGATCCATTACATTGCCCGACATGGTCAGGACAAGGTCAGCAAAGCGGTATTGATCAGCGCCGTACCACCGCTGATGGTGCAAACCGAAAGCAACCCGGGCGGTTTGCCGAAATCGGTGTTCGATGGCTTTCAAGCGCAGTTGGCGGCGAATCGCGCGCAGTTCTATCGCGATGTGCCGAGCGGACCTTTCTACGGCTATAACCGCCCGGGCGCCGAGCCGGCTGAAGGAATTATCGCCAACTGGTGGCGCCAGGGCATGATCGGCGGCGCCAAGGCGCACTACGACGGCATCGTCGCGTTCTCGCAGACCGACTTCACCGAAGACCTGAAAAAAGTCACCGTGCCGGTGCTGGTCATGCACGGCGAGGATGACCAGATCGTGCCCTACGCCAACTCCGCACCGTTATCGGCGAAACTGCTGCCCAACGGCACCCTGAAGTCGTATCCCGGCTTCCCGCATGGCATGCCGACGACGCAGGCTGAAACCATCAATGCGGATTTGTTGGCGTTTATTCGCGGGTAGTCGCCTCAATCAGGATTACCGCGATATCGGCAACACTGATCCCCTGTGGGAGCGGGCTTGCCCGCGAAGGCGTCGCTCCAGTCTAATTATCTGCGAATGACACTCCGCCTTCGCGAGCAGGCTCGCTCCCACAGTTGATATTGGGTATATATCCGCCAAAGACTGGTCGGCTATAAGGCCGCCATCGCTGGCAAGCCAGCCCCCACAGGGATCACGGTAGATCCGCTATTCATTCGTATCTTTGAGATAGCTATCGCGAGCAAGCTCACTCCCACAGAAATTGCAGGCGTGCTGAAGGCTGAATCAATCCCCTACCCCTCTGCCCGCCCTTTGCCTTCACGATCACCACGGTAATGCCTGGCCAGCGGAAAATCCGGCAACCACGATTCACGCCGCACAATCCAGCTCTCATAGGTCGGCTTCAACTGATCCGGCGCATCCAGCGCGCCGAGGTTCACCTCGACCTCATCACCACTGCGATTGAACACCGACGAACCACAGCGCGGGCAAAAGTGCCGCCCTTGATACTCATGGGTTTCACCGCTGATGGTCACCGCGTCCTCAGGAAAAATCGCCGAGGCATGAAACAGCGCACCGTGGATCTTGCGACAGTCCAGGCAATGGCACAGTCCGACCCGGTAAGGCTCGCCAGAGGCTTGAAAACGCACATCGCCGCACAGGCATCCGCCGGTAAATGCAGTCATGGTTCAGCTCCATCGCGCTCGTGGTGTCACGCCCCCAGAGCCTATAACAGTCGGCGCTGCAATGCAGGCGATGTTTCAGATGAAAAAGCTTGATGTGGCGACACTGCAACGGGCATTCGCCGGCCAGAGCTAATACACTCAGGGCGCTGACCTGCCGGGACGATCACGATGAAACACGCCACAGCGAAAAACCCCGAGAAAGCCCCGCGCTTCTGGCGCGACGACGCCCTGCCCTTCATCGAGGCGCGGGCCATCGCGGATGGGCGTGAAGTCTGTTATGCGCGGCATTCCCATGCGCACTTTTCCATCGGCGCAATCACCGCCGGGCGCAGTACCTATGTGCATGAGCAAGCGCAGTATGAAGTGGCGGCCGGCACCGTGGTGCTGATGAATCCCGGCGATGTGCACGCCTGCAATCCGATCGATGATCAGCCTTGGTCGTATGTGATGTTGTATGTCGAAACGCCGTGGCTGACGGATTTGCAGCATCAACTGGGGTTTGCTGGGGAGCTGGAATTCCGGCGATTTTCCGACACGCATCTGGCTGATGCCGAGCTGTTCGGCAAGTTGATGGGGTTGTATGAGGTTTTGCTCGACGACCAAATGGAGGCACTGGCGAAACACAGCGCGGCGGTTGAGTTTTTCAGTGATTTGCAGGTCCGCCTGAATCCGGCGGATGAGCCCGTCGATGAGCCGAATTTCAAGCTGGAGCGCGCCGCTGATTTCATCCGTGGACATTGCACCGAAGTACTGAGCCTCGAGGCAATTTGCGCGGCGGCGCGGCTATCGCCGTCATACCTGATTCGTGCGTTCAAACAGCGCTACGGGATGACGCCCCATGCCTTCCTGGTCAACCAGCGCATCCAGTTCGCCCGCGAGCGCTTGCGCAGCGGCCAATTGATTGCCGATGTCGCGCTCCAGGCCGGGTTTGCCGATCAGGCGCATTTTCAGCGAGCGTTCAAACAACATCTGGCGGCAACGCCGGGGCAGTATCGCGGCTGACTTTTATCTCCCGTACATGCAAACCCCTGCACTCGTCAGCTCCTACAGCAAATCAGGTGATCAGCAGATAACCCGCACTCACCGCCAGCAACAACGCCATCAACCGATTGAACCAGCGCATCCCCGCTGCATTGCTCAGATACCCGCGCAAGAACGTCCCGGCATACGCCCAGCAGCCCACCGACACATAGCAGATCACCAGATACACCGCCGCAAATTGCCAGACCAGCCGCGCCTCGCCGTCGGCGACAAATGCGCCCATGCCGGCCACGCATGCCAGCCAGGCCTTGGGGTTGAGCCATTGCATCACCGCGCCATAGAGCATCGACGGTGCGCGGCCGGATTCGCTGGTGTTCAACTGGCCGTCATCGCTGGCCAGTTTCCAGGCCATGAACAACAGAAACGCCACCCCGGCCCATTGCACCACGCGGGTCATGAATGGCCACAACTGCAAGACCTCATGCAGGCCCAGGCCCATCAGCACCAGCAACAGCACAAACCCCAGCGTCGCCCCGGCGACATGCCGCTGACTGGCGCGGAAACCGTACTGCGCGCCTGAACTCAAGGCGACGATATTGACCGGCCCGGGGGTGATGGATGCGGCGAGGGCAAACGCCGCCATGGAAAGAATCAGACTCATTGCACACCTGCTTCAAACGAGGAACGAGGTGGCTACGGTAGCGAGCGGGGGATTTGCGGTATTGAAGAAAATGACCCTGAGGCTGCGAATCTGATCGTTCCCACGCTCTGCGTGGGAATGCAGCCCGGGACGCTCTGCGTCCCATTCAGAGCGTGGGAACGATCGAAACCTACAAGGGGCACTCAGGCCAGGCGCGGCACGGTGAAGCGGAATTCGCTGCCCTGCCCCGGCTCGCTCTCGGCGACGATCTGGCCGCCATGGGCTTCGACGATGCCTTGAGTGATGTACAAACCCAGGCCCGTTCCGGTCGGGTTGCCTTCCTTCATCGTCCAATAACGATCAAACACATGCGGCAAGTGCTCCTTGGGAATGCCTTCGCCACTGTCACGCACGATAAACACGATCTCGTCGCCCACCGATTTAGCGTGCACGCCCACGGTGCCCATGCGCGGGGTGAACTTGATGGCGTTGCCCACCAGGTTCGACAGCACCTGAAACAGCCGCTCGGGGTCGGCGTGGATGCGCAGGTCAGGATCGGCCTGGAAGGAAATGCTGATGTCCTTGTCATGGGCCAGAGGCGACAGCAACGCTTGGGCCTCTTCAAAGATGTGCCCGACCACCAGCGCCTGCGGAGTGATGGAGTAACGTCCGGCATCGATTTTCGAGGTATCGAGCAGGTCCTCCAGCAGCGTATTCATCCGCGCCGTGGCCTGCTGCATGGTGTCGATCGCCGTGGAAATCCGCCGCGAAGTGTGCGCGCCCTCCGAGCTAAAGGCTTTCTGCATCATGCCGCAGAGCATCGAAATCACCGTCATCGGGTTGCGCAGGTCATGGGAAACCACCGCTACCAGATCATCGCGCGCCTGCACCGCCGCCTGCTCACGACGTACCTGACGGGCCAGATCGTTTTCCAGCGCCGAACGGCGCAGGTCATTGGCGGCGAACCGGTCACCGTGGCTCCACTTGGTGGAGATCCCGGCCATCTCGACCTTCCAGATCTCGAACGAGGTACGCGGACGCAGGCGCATCCCGGCGTCGGAGTTTTCCAGATCCAGCGGCTTGCGCGGGTCACCGCTCCAATTGATGTTTTCCTTCACTTCCGGACGGAACCACAGCACGCCGTTGTCCACCGGTTTCGGCAGGCTCATGGCAAGCACACCACTGGCTACCGACTGATACTGCGCCGCAGGTGGGTAAACGCTGGACAGGTGATGGCTGGCGAACACCGGCTCGCCGCGCGCCTGCAACCACTTGTGCAGCGCGCGAATTTCTTCCGGTTCAGGGCAGTTGCCGTAACGGTGCAACTGCTTGTCTTCGATGATCGCGATGCCGCCGGCATTGACCAGAGCCATCAATGTTGCAGGCTGCTGGGCGAGGCCGTCGAAGACGTTTTGCGGCGAATCGACCATCGCCTGATTGAGCCGCGCCAGCGCTTCGACCTTCTCTTCACGCTGGCGGGTCAACTCAAGGGTTTCCATGGCGCTGATCTGCAATGACAAGACCTGACCGATGGTCTGACAAGCCATGCGCAATTCATGCGGCACGTGCAGCGGCTGGCGATTGCCGCAGCTGATCAGGCCCCAGAGCTTGTCGCCCTTGAGCAGGGAAATGCTCATCGACGACAGCACGCCCATGTTCTTCATGTACTGGCAGTGAATCGGCGAGACGCTGCGCAGCGTGGCGAAACTGAGGTCCAGCGGCGTCTGCGTGTCCGGGCGCAGCTTCGGCACCAGTGGCACCGGCTGATAATCGGCGTTGGGGATGATCCGCAGCCAATTGGTGCGGTACAGCTCGCGCGCCTGCTCGGGAATGTCCGAAGCCGGGAAGAACAGGCCGTTGAACACTTCCATCGATGGATCGGACGCTTCGGCGATGACCTGACCGTGGCCCTCCTCCTCGAAGCGATAGATCAGCACCCGGTCGTAACCGGTCATCGCCTGGATTTCCTTGACGCTGATGTCGTACAGGGCCTGCAGCGTGGTCGCCGCTTGCAGGCGCTGGAGCATGCGGCCCAAGTGGGTATTGATCCCGGCGACGTTGCGCGGCTGGAAATTCTTCACGTGAATTTCCAGTTCGAGAATCAGCACGCCCTGATGGCGGTGCAGCAAACCTTCGAATTCAGTGCCGTTAAGCTCGAAACGCAGGGGCGCCGCCTCGGAGAACGTCGCCTGTTGCAAGGCTTGCAGCACTTGCGCGGTGTGTTCGGCGCCGATCAGACTGTGCAGCGGCTGGCCGATCAAGGATTCGGGCGCGCGGACCAGCAGGGTTGCGACGTTGGCGCTGACCTGAATGATCTGCAGCGCAGGCTCGGTCAGGGTCAGCAGCAGGCCATGGGGCTGGATCGCGCCAGGAAAGCGGATCGGCTCGTCGGCACAGTTGGCCAGCAGTTCTTCAAAGGCTTGTGGGTCTTGCGGGTTCATGCCAGTACCTCCTGGCGCTCGAGCCACTGCTCGAAACAGCTGAATGTGGTTTGTGCTGCGCTGACCACGGCCGCGCGTTCGCTGGCCGCCATGGGCCGGTTGCTCAGGTATTCGATGAACTCGCGCCAGCGCCGCCCGGTGGCCGCGCCGTAGACATCGAGGAAGGCAGCGCCATTGTCGGCGTCCAGATTCAGCCGCGCGGCGATCTCCCGACGCAGGATCTGCCCGCCGAGAGTCGCGCCTTCGAGTACGTACAAAACGCCGAGACTAGCGGCGCTGGAGTCAATGACTGGCAGATCTTCACACAGCGGCAAATCATCAGCGGTTGCCCCCAGTGCGCGCAGGTCGGCGCGCAGGGTGTCAGCCTTCAGACGAGGCAGCAGATTGAAATCGTCCGGGACCGCGCCACTGGCGAGCAAAGCCTGTTCGAGTGGCTGATAGAACCCGTAATAGGCCTGCATCAAGCGCTCGAAAGCGGGGGTATCGAGGGTGTCGGAGAAAAAAGGAAGGCGTTTTTCCAGTGCGATGTGCAGTTCGGCTGTGCCGGCCCGCAGATCTTGCAGCACCGGTGGCACATAAACCTCACGGGCCTTTGCTTGCATGTAGATCGCTCTTGGTGGGACCCGGCAGGGGCCATTCTGGGTGGGCTCGACGTGGGGGGAATTTATCACGCCACGCAGCTTTTTCTGCCTGCCGAAGCGTTTTTTCTGTCGAACTGCGACCCTATGACAGGTTCAGAGTGGCGCCGGATCAGAAAAGTTCGACCGACGCCATTATCCTGCCACTGCTGACCACCTCAATCAGCGCCGTCGTTCTGCACCGATGGATCGCCGTTGGCCGGTACGCTGCTGTCGGCAACGGGTTTCGAAGGATTGTTTTTTTCGGCGCCGGGATAACCGGGCAGACCGCGAGTATCGTCCGGCGTCATGACATCCTCGTTATCGCGGCTGACATCCCAGTCGGTGGTGGCGTTGGGGTCTTCATCGCGCCCGGCCGTGCCGATGGCGAAGCCGTCGTCGTTGGGATTGACGGTTTGGTTAAGCGCTTTGTCATTGCTGGATGGGTTGCTCATGTGTGCCTCCAGAACACGTTGATCGGACTTATTTGGAAACGCCCTGGCCGCTCAAGTGCAATGGACAAGACCAACGGTGCACTCGCGGGGCACTGGTCGCCTGGCGTGAACCACCGCAACGGCGCACGGTTCTCAAGAGAACCACTTGCTCGAGCACCGTCATGAGCCACCCGCGATTCGGCATTGAGGAAGAGTACTTTCTCACTGACCTGCAGAGCCTGCGCATGGTCGGCAGTCCGCCGCCACAGGCCATCGAGGCTTGCCGGGCGGCGCTGGGTGTGTGGTTTGCCACGGAGATGTTTCAGGGGCAGATCGAAGTGGCTTCGCCGGTATTCAGCGATTTCGCGCACGCCAGTGATTTTCTGCGTGGCAGCCGTCAGGCCTTGCGCGCGGCCCTGGAGACATTTGCTCTGGGCGTGCTCAGCGCCGGCAGTCATCCGCTGTCCGACTGGCGCGAGCAGGTTCCGACCGACGAGGAACATTTCCATCATCTGTTCGAGCGCTACGGCCATGTTGCCCGCCGCAGCGTGCTGTCGGGCCTGCATGTGCACGTCGAGGTGGCAGAGCCGCTGGATCGCATTGCGGTGATGAACGAAGTGCTGCCCTGGACGCCGCTGCTGTTGGCGCTGAGCTGTTCGTCGCCGATCTGGGATGGCGCCGCCAGCGGCTTCATGAGCTATCGGCAGACCGCGTGTGACGAGTGGCCACGCATGGGCATCCCGCCGCGGTTCGCCGATCAGCGCCATTACGACGAGCACTTGGCGTTTCTCACGCGCATCGGCGCGATCAGCCAGCCCGGCGAGTGCTGGTGGGGGATGCGCCCGGCGGCGCGTTTTCCGACCCTGGAACTGCGCATGACCGACGCTTGCCCTCGGGTCGATGATGCGCTGACCCTTGCGGCGTTTTTCCGCGTATTGGTGGCTCATGCCAGTGCGCAGCGGCGGCCCGGTTTGCTGTACGACCAGACCGCGCGTTCGATGCTGGAGGAAAATCGCTGGCGCGCCAAACATCAGGGGATTCATGCGCGCTTTTTGGTCGAAGGCATCGACGGCGACTGTTCGCTCGCGCAGTGGCTGGAGCTGGCCGAGCAGCGCTTTGCCGAGACGGCGCAGACACTGGGCGCGGCGCAGTTGTTCGAGCGTGCCCGGGCGATCATCGACAGCGGCACCAGCGCCGATCGGCAACTGGCGCTGTTCAATCTGGCGTCTGAACAAGCGCAAAACGGCCGTTCGGCCCTCGGGCAAGTGGCCGAGCAGCTGCTTCAGGAAACCGCTGGCTGATCGCTCTCGGACGGGCCTTTGAGTTCGACCTGATTGCCGTCCGGGTCAAAGCAGTACAGCGACAAGCCGTAACCCTCGGCGCCGAAACGCCTGGCGGCTTGTTCAACGGTCAGCCCGAAGGATTGCAGGTGAGCGATGAGCGCGGCTTCATCGAACGGTTCGATGCGCAGGCAGAAGTGGTCGACATTGCGTCGCTGCGCCTGCGCCGCGCCACCGCCCTTGCGCCCGAGTTCGCCCGCCAAATCGACGAGATCGATCATCGACGTGCCAGCGCGCAAATGCACCAGCCCCAGCGGCTGGTTATGCCTGACCACTTCGGCGCCGAACACCTTGGCGTAGAAATCGATGCTGCGTTGCAGGTCGGCGACGCGCAGAACGATGTGATCGATGCGCTGAATGGAAAACGGATGCATGGGTTGGCTTCCTCGAAAGCGGCGACCCGCCCATTGTGCTGCACAAGGGAAAAAATTCACTGTCGATTTTTCGGTGGAGCCATCGACAAAGCGGATTTACTCTCTGGCCATGAACATACCAGCCGCTGTCCTGCCGCCCCACGCCGAAATGGTTCGCGCCATGCTCGAGCGCGACACTGCCTATGAAGGCGTGTTCTTCACCGCCGTGAAAACCACCGGGATCTTTTGCCGCCCCAGTTGCACGGCGCGCAAGCCGAAACCGGAAAACGTCGAATTCTTCGCCCACGCCGACGAATGCCTGTGCGCCGGCTACCGCGCCTGCCTGCGCTGCAAACCGCTGGACGCAGCGGCCATCGCCCCGGACTGGGTGCAGCGCCTGCTCAATGCGGTGGACGCCGATCCCGAACGGCGCTGGAGCGATGCGCAATTGCTCGCCGAGGGCATCGAACCGCTGAAGCTGCGACGCTGGTTCAAGCAGCACTTCGGCATGACCTTCCACGCCTGGCTGCGCACACGTCGCCTTGGCATGGCTCTGGGCGGAATCAGGCAAGGCACTTCGATCGATCACGCCGCGTTCGACTCCGGCTATGAATCGCTCAGTGGTTTTCGCGACGCGTTTCAGAAGTCCTTCCATATCACCCCGGGCCGCGCGGCCAATAGTGAACCGTTGCTGTTCACCCGCCTGACCACGCCGCTGGGGCCGATGATCGCCATGGCCGAGCGCCGTGGGCTGGTGTTGTTGGAATTTCTCGATCGCCCGGCGCTGACCCGTGAAGTCGAAGCGCTGCAGAACCGTTATGGCTACGCGGTTGCGCCGGGTCACAACACCCACTTGCAGCAGATCGAGGTGCAACTGGCGGATTACTTTGCCGGCAAACTCACTCAGTTCAGCGTGCCGCTGCACCTGCCCGGCAGCGCTTTCGCCCGTGAGGTGTGGGCGGCGCTGCTGCAAATTCCCTACGGCCACACCAGCACGTACGGCGCCATCGCGGCAGGCCTGGGCAAACCCGGCGCCAGCCGTGCCGTCGGGCTGGCCAACGGGCACAATCGGCTGTCGATCGTGGTGCCGTGCCACCGAGTGATCGGCGCAGACGGTTCGCTGACCGGTTATGGTGGCGGACAACCGCGCAAGGCGTTCCTGCTCAGGCTGGAAAACGCCGCGCTGCAAATGACTCAACAATTGGCTTTTTGAGCCATGCAATCCAACACGCAAGTAGGGATTTCGATGGGTATGTCCGAATCACCGCAACATGGCTGACATGTATGAGATGGCCAGCGCTTTTCTGGCCGCGATAGACACTGACTGGCAGCGCCATATCAGCGCCGTCGGCCCGTGCCTGCATCAACCACATCCAGCGCGCGACCCGTATGAATCGCTAGTACGGGCGATTGCCTATCAGCAACTGCACGCCAAGGCCGGCGATGCGATCCTTGGGCGTTTAGTGGGGTTGTTTCCCGGTCAGGTGTTTCCACGCCCTGAGCAGATTCTCGCGACTGAGGTCGAGCGACTGCGTGCTTGTGGCTTTTCAGCGAGCAAGATTGCGACGATTCAAGGGATCGCCCAGGCGACGCTGGACGGCGTGGTGCCGGATTACCCGACTGCACGGGCGATGGACGATGAAACCCTGATCGAACGCCTGACCAGTTTGCGCGGTGTCGGCCGCTGGACCGTGGAGATGCTGTTGATCTACAGCCTCGAACGCATGGACATCCTGCCGGCGGATGATTTTGGCGTGCGTGAGGGATATCGGCGCTTGAAGGGACTGGAGGTGCAGCCGACGCGCAAACAGATGATCGAGATTGGCCAGGCGTGGAAGCCTTATCGGACGGTCGCGGCCTGGTATCTGTGGCGCGTGGCCAAGGCTTAGACCGCGTTATCGTTCTTCGCGAGCAGGCTCGCTCCCACACTGAATCAGCGTTCGGCGCTCTGTTTCCGCGCTTCTGGGGTGAGGGGGAAATCGAACTGGCGCTGCAAATCTTCCGCCTTGAGAATCTCGAATAACGCCTGCGCCGCCGCCGACAGTTCATTGCCCGGCTCGGTCAACACGCCAATCGCCCGCTCCACAGAATCATTCAAGGTCAGGCAATGCGCGCCCAGCTCACGCATTTGCCCCGCGCACAATGCCGGCACCGCGCTGACCCCAAGCCCGCTGGCAACCATTCGCCCGACCGTCGCCAATTGATGGCTCTCGAATTCCACCGGCAACTTCATTCCGCGCGCCTGCAAATGCTCTTCCAGCATCACCCGCACCGTTGATGGCCGCTGCAGGGTGATGAACGGTTCCTGCAGCAAAGTCTGCCAATCGATGTCGGCGCGACCGGCCAGCGCTGAATCGGCCGGCACCACGGCGACAAAGCGATCGACATACAAAGGGGTGAATGTCATCGACGTGCTCTGCATCGGCGCGAACGCCACACCGAGTTCAACCTGACGATCGCGGACCATTTCCAGCACTTGCTCGTTGATCACGTCGTTGACCGTGACGTTGACGTTCGGATAACGCGCGCGGAAGCTCTTGAGAATCGGCGGCAGCAGATTGCCGGCAAACGACGGCATCGCCGCCAGCGTCACACGTCCGCGCTGAAGGCTGAAACGCTGGCGCATCTCGTCTTCGGCGTTGTCCCAATCGGCGATCAAGCGGCGCGCCAGCGGCAGCAGGGACTCGCCTTCCGGGGTCAACGCAACGTTGCGCGTGTTACGGCTGAATAAACGCCCGCCAAGGCCCTCTTCCAGCGCCTTGATGGTCAGGCTCAGCGCTGACTGCGACAGGTGCAGACGCTCGCAGGCCACAGCGAAACTGAGGCTGTGAGCCACGGCGAGAAAGGCACGGATCTGTTTGATGGTCATGTCGCTTTGCTCCAGTTGCAAGCTGCAAGCGTCAAGCTGCAAGCCGTGATGCGATGGCCCTGATCGTTCCCACGCTCCT
>NZ_WBRZ01000127.1:0-15887 GCF_008923895.1 Pseudomonas sp. GXM4 | reverse complement strand
GGGTGAGGGGCTTTTCGGGTCAGTCGTGATCCTCAAGGTATTGCAGCGCCATCCGCTCTGTCGCCACCTTCACTGGCGGCAGCAAATGCGGCGCCACCAGCATCATGATCTGATAGACCACCAACCGAACTTCGCCCTCACGATCAAGAATCCGCTGGTAATCCAGCGAGAACAGCAGCGTCATGGTCACCTGCTCGACCAATTGCCCCAGCGCCTGGGTATCGCTGACCAGTTGCCCCGAAGCCTTCAAACGCGCCAGCAACGACGCCAGCGTGCGCTTCAGCGCATTGAGCAGATTGCGAATCCCCTTGGCCAGCTTCGGCAAGCGCCCGGCGAGGTTCGACAGGTCCTGGAACAGGAACCGGTATTGCGCCAGGCGCTCGACGATCAAATGCAAGAACAACCAGTAATCCTCCGGCGCCAGCTCCACGTCCGGCGGCGGGTCGAGCAGGGGCGCGAGCTCGTGCTGGAAGCGTTCGAACAGGCCGAGAATCAGCGGTTCCTTACCGTGGAAGTGGTAGTAGAGATTGCCCGGGCTGATCCCCATTTCGTTGGCCACCTCCATGGTGGAAACGTTCGGCTCACCCTTTTCGTTGAACAGTTGCAGCGCACATTCGAGAATCCGGTCGCGGGTTTTCATCCAGTCTTCTTAGAAAATTTCGGTTGAGCGTCAGCGCACATGCACATAGGTGCCGGGTGCCGCTTCCATCGGTGGATAGTTCGGGTTACCCAGTGTTGTGCGAGTCTCGTTAAGGGCGCCGGAGCGCTGCGCGACCCACTCCAGCCACTGCGGCCACCAGCTGCCGTCGACGTGTTTGGCATCGTAGTACCAGGCACGCGGATCGCTGCTCAGTTTGGCGTTTTCGACGTAGGCAGCTTTCGGGTTGCTCGGCGGGTTGAGGATGCTCTGCACGTGGCCGCTGTTGGACAGCACGAAACGTCGCTCGCCACCGAGCAGCAGGGTCGAGCGATACACCGCGTCCCATGGCGTGATGTGGTCGTTCATGCCGGCGACGCTGAAGCTGTCGACATTGACCTTCTGCAGATCGATCGGCGTACCGCACACCTCGAGACCGCCCGCGTGTATCAGCGGGTTGTGCTTGAAGAAGTCCAGCAGATCGCCGTGCAGCGCCGCCGGCAGGCGGGTGTTGTCATTGTTCCAGTAGAGGATGTCGAAGGCTGGCGGCTCCTTGCCCAGCAGGTAGTTGTTGACGAAGTAGCTCCAGATCAAATCGTTGGGGCGCATCCAGGCGAAGACCTTGGCCATGTCGCGACCGTCGAGCACGCCTCGCTGGTACGAGCGACGCTTGGCCGCTTCCAGTGTTTGCTCATCGGCGAACAGCGTGGCCGGGGTTTCGATCTGGCTGTCGAGCAGACTGACCAGATACGTCGCGCTGGCGACCCGGCGCAGTTGCCGTTTGGCCTGCAAATGCCCTTGCAGGGCGGCGATGGTCAGGCCGCCGGCGCAGGCGCCCATCAGGTTCACTTCACGCGCGCCGGTAATCGCCCGGCAAATGTTCATCGCTTCCTCGACCGCTTCGACGTAACTCGACAGGCCCCATTCGCGATGGCGCACATCAGGATTGCGCCAACTGATCATGAAGGTCTGCAGGCTGTTTTTCAGGGCGTACTGGACGAAGCTGTTCTGCGGGCTCAGATCGAAGATGTAGTACTTGTTGATTTGCGGCGGCACCACCAGCAGCGGCTTGGCGTACTGCTTTTCGCTCATCGATTTGTACTGGATCAACTCGAACATTTCATTGCGAAACACCACAGCCCCAGTGGTGGTCGCTACGGTTTTGCCGACCTCGAACGCCTGCTTGGTCACTTGCCGTGGCAGGCCGTCGTTGTGCAACAGATCATCGAACAGATGGCTCAGGCCACGCACCAGACTCTGCCCGCCGGAATTGAACAACTCCTTGACCGCCAGCGGGTTGAGCAGAGTGTTGGACGGCGCTACGGCGTCATTGAGCAGGGTGAAAGCGAAGTGCGCACGGGCACGATCTTCAGGGCTCATGTCGCCTTCATCGATCCAGCTCTTGACCTGTTTCTGCCAGGCCAGATACGCCTGCAGGCTGCGCCGGTAGAACGGGTTTAGGCTCCACGCCGGATCGGCGAAGCGGCTGTCTTGCGGATTGGTCGGGTGCAGGGTTTCGCCGAGCAGCACGCGGCCCAACTGTCCGCCAAGCTTCAGCGCATGCTTTGCGCTGTGCAACGGATTGCGCAAGCCGTGGGCGGCGACGCTGCGCAGGGTCGACAGCAGATCCCTGCCACGCAGACCGGCGATCGCACTTTGGGCGTTGATAAACACGGCGGGGCTGGGCACCACGCCCGTCGCTGGTTTTTCGCGCATGACTCAACACTCCTTCGTCTTCAGGGCAAAAACACACTCACCGAACCAGAACACCATAGACGCTGTTACCGGTTGCTGCCTGCGCGGCGTCCTGCCGCGCGCTTGATTTGAAAAGTGCTGCATAAAGCAGGCCGCCGCGATCAGCCGCCGAGCGGCGTCGGATGCGGGTGCATGACTGCGCGCAGACGCTCCTCTTCGAGAAACTTCATGATGATCGGCGCCACCGCTTCGGCGCGGGTAATCAGGAACAGATGGCCGTCATCGATGATGTGCAACTGCGCATTGGGAATGCGCCAGGCGAGCATGCGCATGTTGATCAGCGGAATCAGCGGATCGTCATCGCCGGCCAGCACCAGCGTCGGCTGATGGATCTTGTGCAGCCAGTGGATGCTGGTCCAGCCGAGGCCGGCGAACAGTTGCCAGTAGTAACCGAGCTTGCCCGCCGAGCGCACTTTCGCCGCATGGCTGGCAGCCAGCGTCGGGTCGCGGCGGAACGAGCCGCCGTAGATCATCGGCGCGATGCGGATCACATGGGATGGCTGAATGTAGCGGCGCGGACTGGCCATCATCCACAGCACTTTCGGTTTGCCGGGGACCATCACCGCACCGGCCGCAGTGGCCGCCAGTACCAGTTTCTTGCAGCGCTCGGGATAGTCGTAGGCAAACTGCTGCGCCAGAGCTCCGCCCCACGACACGCCGATCACATTGACCTTGCCGTAGTCGAGATAGTCGAGCATCCGCGCCGTCAGTTTGGCCAGGCCGGGGAAGCGATACGGCCGGTTCGGCGTCGACGAACCGCCGACCCCGGGCACGTCGAAGGCGATCACTTCCAGATCCGGGTCGAGCGCTGCGACAAACGGAAACACCAGCTCCAGGTTGGCGCCGATGCCGTTGAAAATCAGCAGAGGCGTCAAATGAGGCTTGCCGGGACGCACCGCCGTGCGGAGGGTCTGGCCATCCAGATCGACGGTGCGGAATATGAACGGTTGCGGCATGGGTCAAACCCTTCGGGTCAGTTGGGAGCAGCTGCAAGCCGCAAGCTTCAAGCTTCAAGCAGAACCCGCTCAGCTTGTCGCTCGCAGCTTGAAGCTTGCCGCTATCTTTCATGTACATAAGTGCCCGGCGAAGCCTCGCCTGCCGGGTACGCTTTGTTGCCCAGTTTCGTCGGGGCCTTTTTCAGGTTGCCCGAGCGCTCGGCCAGCCATGCCTGCCAGTACAGCCACCAGGAATCGGTGTGCTTGGTCGAGTTTTCCTGCCAGTCATCGGCGGTCGGCGCCATCTCTTCGCTGGTCATGTAGCGCGACTTCGGATTGCCCGGCGGGTTGAGGATGCTCTGGATATGGCCGCTGCTCGACAGCACGAATTCGACTTTGCCGCCGAACAGCTGCGCCGACTTGTAGCAGGACTTCCATGGCGTGATGTGATCGTTGGTGCCGGCCAGCGAGAAGATGTCGGCGGTGACCTGCTTGAGGTCGATCGGCGTGCCGCACACTTCCAGTGCATTGGGGCGGATCAGTGGATTGTTTTTGAACATCTCGATCAGGTCGCCGTGGAACGCAGCGGGCAGGCGGGTGGTGTCGTTGTTCCAGAACAGGATGTCGAACACCGGCGGCTCGTTGCCGAGCAGGTAGTTGTTGACCCAGTAGTTCCAGATCAGATCGTTGGGGCGCATCCAGGCGAAGACCTTGGCCATGTCTTTGCCTTCGAGCACGCCGGCCTGGTAGGAGTGGCGCTTGGCGGTCTCCAGGGTCTGCTCGTCGACGAACAGGGCGACGTCGCTGTCCAGGGTGGTGTCGAGCACGCTGACCAGCAGGGTGAGGGCGTTGACCTTGTTCTCGCCGAGCGCGGCGTAGTGGCCGAGCAGGGCGGTGCAGGTGATGCCGCCGGAGCAGGCGCCGAGCATGTTGACGTCTTTGCTGCCGGTGATCGCCGTGACTACGTCGACGGCTTCTTTCAGCGCTTCGATGTAGGTCGACAGGCCCCACTCGCGCTGGGCCTTGGTCGGGTTGCGCCAGCTGATGATGAAGGTCGGCACGTTGTTGCGCAGGCAGAAGCGCGCCAGGCTCTTGTCCGGGCTCAAGTCGAAAACGTAGAACTTGTTGATCTGCGGCGGCACTACCAGCAGCGGGCGCTCGTGGACCTGCTCGGTGATCGGCCGGTATTGAATCAGCTCCAGCACATCATTGCGGAACACCACAGCACCTTCGGTGACGCCGAGGCTCTTGCCGACTTCGAACGCGCCCATGTTGACCTGGCTTGGCATGCCGCCGTTGTGCACCAGATCCTTAGCCAGATGCGAGAGGCCATCGAGCAGGCTCTTGCCGCCGGTTTCGAAAAAGCGTTTGACCGCCGCCGGGTTGGCCGCCGTGTTGGTCGGCGCCATGGCTTCGGTCATCAGGTTGATGACGAAATGGCCGCGAGCGATGTCTTTGGGGGACAGGCTGCTGTCATCAATCCAGGCATGCAGTTCCTTGCGCCAGGCCAGGTAGGTTTGCAGATAACGTTTGTATAGCGGGTTCTGGCTCCACGCCGGGTCGGCAAAGCGGCGGTCATCACCGGCCGGTTGCAGCGCGGATTTACCCAGCAGCACGTTTTTCAGTTCGAGCCCGAAATGGGTCACGTGCCTGACGCTGTGAATCGGTTGTCTGATGGCCTGTTTCAGCACCATTCGAGCAGAGGCCAGCAGATCCTTTCCGCGCAGCCCGACGACGGGGTTAAGCCCCAGAGTGTTTTCCGAGGCTTGGTACTTCAGGTCATCGTTATTCTTGTCACTCATCTACGACGCTCCATTGTCCTGAGACGAGTACCCGGTTTCACGCTGTCGCTTCCACAGCCAATGCCGGGTACTACTGCTCGGGTGACCGTTGATTCTGCACAGCTGCTTTACAGTCGTAGAGCACTGCAGGGAACTTGCCAGCTCCATTGGTTACCCGAGTTTAATTTTTTTCGCAAGCGGCCGATCCGGGGCCGTATGCGCGGAGCATTCAAACAGATGAAGTTAGAAAATGCCCTCTAAAGAGCAAGAGCCACGGCCTAGAGCATCAGCTTGACGAACGACTCGTTCGGATCGCGGGATTTTCCGGCAGCGCGCAGCTCGGCAAGATAATCGTCCCAGAGTTCGTTCTGGCGCTTGCCGAGTTCGTAGAGGTATTCCCAAGTGAACAGGCCGCTGTCGTGACCGTCGTCGAAGGTCAGTTTCAGTGCATAGTTGCCAGCCGGTTCCAGCTTGCTCAGACCCACGTTGAGCTTGCCGAATTGCAGGATCGGTTTGCCGTGGCCCTGGACCTCGGCGGAGGGAGAGTGCACACGCAGAAACTCGGCGGGCAGAGTGTATTCCTCGCCGGACGCGTAAGTGAGCGTCAGGGTTTTCGAGGCTTTGTGCAGTTTGATGTCGGTGGGAATCATGAAAAACAGCCTTTAGCTGCAAGCTACAAGTTGCAAGCTTAACTCAGCTTGCCGCTTGTAGCTTGTAGCTTGCCGCTCTACAGAATGTAGCGGGACAGATCTTCGTTCTGCGCCAATTCGCCGAGGTGGCTGTTGACGTAGTCGGCGTCGATCAGAATCGCCTTGTCATCATGGGCGCTGGCGAGGTCGCCGGCGCTGAACGACACCTCTTCGAGCAGACGCTCGAGCAGGGTGTGCAGGCGACGGGCACCGATGTTCTCGGTCTTCTCGTTGACCTGCCAAGCGATCTCCGCCAGACGCTTGATGCCCTCGGGCTGGAACTGGATGTTCAGGCCTTCGGTTTTCAGCAGTGCGCAGTATTGCTCGGTGAGCGAGGCGTGCGGTTCGCTGAGGATGCGTTCGAAGTCTTCCGGGCTCAGCGCCTTGAGCTCGACGCGGATCGGCAGACGGCCTTGCAGCTCCGGCACCAGATCGCTTGGCTTGCTCAGGTGGAACGCACCGGAGGCGATGAACAGGATGTGGTCAGTCTTGACCATGCCCAGCTTGGTGTTGACGGTGCAGCCCTCGATCAGCGGCAGCAGGTCGCGCTGTACGCCTTCGCGGGAGACATCGGCGCCGCCGACATTGCCGCGCTTGGCGACCTTGTCGATCTCGTCGATGAAGACGATACCGTGCTGCTCGACCGCTTCCAGCGCCTTGGCCTTCAGTTCTTCTTCGTTGACCAGACGCCCGGCTTCTTCATCGCGCACCAGTTTCAGCGCTTCCTTGACCTTGAGCTTGCGCGACTTCTTCTTGCCCTTGCCCATGTTGGCAAACAGCGATTGCAGCTGGTTGGTCATCTCTTCCATGCCTGGCGGCGTGGCGATTTCGATGCCGGAGACTTCGGCGACTTCGATCTCGATTTCCTTGTCGTCCAACTGGCCTTCGCGCAGGCGCTTGCGGAACAGCTGACGGGTGTTGGAATCGGAGCTCGGCGCTTCTTCGTTGCTGAAGCCCATGCGTGCCGGCGGCAGCAGCGCGTCGAGGATGCGGTCCTCGGCGGCGTCTTCGGCGCGGTGGCGTACGCGGGTCATTTCCTGTTCGCGGAGCATCTTGATCGCGGCATCGGCCAGATCACGGATGATCGACTCGACGTCACGGCCGACATAACCGACTTCGGTGAATTTGGTCGCTTCGACCTTGATGAACGGCGCATTGGCCAGTTTCGCCAGGCGACGGGCGATCTCGGTTTTACCGACACCGGTCGGGCCGATCATCAGGATGTTCTTCGGGGTCACCTCAACGCGCAGCTCTTCAGGCAGCTGCATGCGGCGCCAGCGGTTGCGCAGGGCAATCGCGACGGCGCGCTTGGCATCGTCCTGGCCGATGATATGGCGGTTGAGTTCGTGGACGATTTCGCGGGGAGTCATGGACATAGTAATTGACGGTCCTCAAGCAGAAACAAGCCGTGGCACATGGGCCGCAACAGGCTTATTCAGCGAGATCCTGCTCCTCAATGGTCTGGGTGTGGTTGGTGAATACGCAGATGTCGCCAGCGATGCCGAGAGCGGTTTCGACGATCTCGCGCGCTGACAAGTCGGTCTTTTTCAGCAGGGCGCTGGCGGCGGCTTGCGCGTAGGCGCCGCCGGAACCCATGGCGATCAGGCCATCTTCGGGTTCGACCACGTCACCGTTGCCGGTGATGATCAGCGAGGCATCCTTGTTGGCAACCGCGAGCATCGCTTCGAGGCGGCTCAGGGAGCGGTCGGTGCGCCATTCTTTGGCGAGTTCGACGGCGGCGCGGATCAGGTGACCCTGATGTTTTTCGAGCTGGCCTTCGAAACGTTCGAACAGGGTGAAGGCGTCGGCGGTGGCACCGGCGAAACCGGCGATGACCTGGCCGTGGTACAGGCGACGGACCTTTTTGGCGTTGCCTTTCATCACGGTGTTGCCGAGAGAAACCTGGCCGTCGCCGCCCATGACGACTTTGCCGTGGCGGCGGACTGAAACGATGGTGGTCAAGGGAAGAGTCTCCACGCAGCGGGGCGAAAATGCCTTATGCCCATTCATATGGGGGTGCTGGAGGGGATTTCAACCGGCAGGGACGATGGGAGACGAATGGTGTGTGTGATGACTGTGGCGAGGGGATTTATCCCCGTTCGGCTGCGGAGCAGTCGCGAAACCATCATTTGCGGTATGCCTGCTGCACCGCAATGGCTGGTTTCAGGGCTGCTTCGCAGCCAAACGGGGGTAAATCCCCTCACCACAAAGTTTGAAGGTCACCTGCAAGTTGCAGCTGACCTCTGAGAGCCTTAGCGGCTCTGACGTTGTTGTAACAACAGGTTGCTGAAGCCCGCACCAGCCAGTTGTTTCTGCGCCGTGGTCAGTTGTTCACGGTTGCTGAACGGGCCGACCAAGACGCGGTACCAGGTTTCATCCTTGACCGTGCCGGACTCCACCGCGACGGCTTGGCCGAGCAGAATGATCTGCGCACGCACCTTGTCAGCATCGGTTTCCTTGCGGAACGAACCGGCCTGGAGGAAGAACTTGGTCACTGGCGCGGCCTTGCTCACCGGTGGCGCTGGCGGCGGCGTGATCCCGGCCAGAGCCGCTTGAGCCCGTGCGGTGTCGATCTTCGCCGCTTCGGCCGGGGTTACCGGCGTGGTTGGGATGGCCGGCACTTGCGGCGTCGGCAGGGTCTTCTCCGGTACCGCGTCCGGCGGCACGATCACTTCCGATTCCGGCAGCAAGGTGTAGAAGTCGTACTTCGGCTTCACCGGTTGCGTCGGGCTCGGCGGGGTCTTGTTGGCCTCGGCGATCTTCGACGCTTTCTGCTGCTGTTCGACTTTCTCGCGCTTGACCGTGTCGCTGCCCTTGCCCGGTTCCAGTTTCATCAGAAACACGATGAACGCGCCGACGGTCAGGCCGATGGCCATCCACAGCCAGCCCGGAATCGGTTGTTTCGCCGGGGCCTGATAGCGACTGGCGCCGCGTTTGGGTGCAGGTTTTTTCTTGGCAGCCAACTTACATACGCTCCAGAGTTTCCAGACCCAACAGCTCCAGGCCTTGCTTGAGGGTGCGACCGGTCAGTGCGGCCAGACGCAGACGGCTCTGCATCTGCGCCGGGGTGTCGGCGGCGAGGATCGGGCAGTTCTCGTAGAAGCTGGAGAACAGGCCGGCGACGTCGTACAGGTAGGTGCAGAGAATGTGCGGGGTGCCTTTTTCAGCGACGTTGTTCAACACTTCGCCGAACTGCGCCAGCTTCGCCGCCAGCTCTTGCTCGTGCGCCGCTTCGAGGACGATCTGGCCGTCGACTTCGCTGAAGTCCTTGCCCAGTTTACGGAACACACCGGCCACGCGGGTGTAGGCGTACAGCAGATACGGCGCGGTGTTGCCTTCGAAATTGAGCATCAGGTCGAAGTTGAAGCTGTAGTCGCTGGTGCGATGCTTGGACAGGTCGGCGTATTTCACCGCGCCGATGCCGACGACCTTGGCGATGTTGCGCAACTCGTCTTCGGCCAGGGTCGGGTTCTTCTCTTTCACCAGATTGTAGGCACGTTCCTGGGCTTCGGTGAGCAGATCGATCAGCTTCACGGTGCCGCCATCACGGGTCTTGAACGGACGGCCATCGGCGCCGTTCATGGTGCCGAACCCCATGTGCTCCATTTCCATCGGATGGGTGACGAAACCGGCCTTGCGCGCCACCGCGAAGACCTGCTGGAAGTGCAGGGCCTGACGCTGGTCGACGAAATACAGCGCGCGATCAGCCTTGAGCTTGCCGCTGCGGTAGCGCACGGCGGCGA
Organism: Pseudomonas sp. GXM4; assembly: GCF_008923895.1. Lineage (NCBI taxonomy): Bacteria > Pseudomonadati > Pseudomonadota > Gammaproteobacteria > Pseudomonadales > Pseudomonadaceae > Pseudomonas > Pseudomonas sp. GXM4. Next base: position 6,347 of record NZ_WBRZ01000127.1, on the reverse strand, counting down.
GGTCAGTGGTGGCGTACAGGTAACCGCCATCGGCCTTGACGATGATCACCGGCAGCGGGTCGCCATCGGCGTTCTTGAACTCGTCGAGGAACACGCACTGGGCGCCGTTGCTCTCGACCAGCATGCCGGCAGCTTTGAGGTCGTTGACCACATTGATCAGGTCGTCGTTATAGGCGCTTTCGCCCATTACGTCGGCCATAGTCAGTTTGACGTTGAGCAGTTCGTAGATCTTCTGGCAGTGCGACAGCGAGATGTCCTTGAACTTGGTCCACAGTGCCAGGCATTCGGCATCGCCAGCCTGCAACTTGACCACCAGGCCACGGGCGCGGTCGGCGAATTCTTCGGACTCGTCGAAACGCTGCTTGGCCGCACGGTAGAAGTTTTCCAGATCGGACAATTCGTCGCTGGTGATCGGGTTTTCCTGCAGATAAGCCATCAGCATGCCGAACTGAGTGCCCCAGTCGCCGACGTGATTCTGGCGGATCACTTCGTCGCCGAGGAACTCAAGCACGCGGGCCACGCCGTCGCCGATGATGGTCGAGCGCAAGTGGCCGACGTGCATCTCTTTGGCCAGGTTCGGCGCCGACAGATCGACTACGGTGCGCTGCGCCGGGCCGGCCTTGCGCACGCCGACACGGGCGTCGGCCAGTGCGGCGTCGAGGCGCGAGGCCAGTGCCTGGGTGTTCTGGAAGAAATTGATGAAGCCCGGGCCGGCGATTTCGGCCTTGGTGACGTTCTCGTCAGCGGGCAGGGCGGCGATGATTTTCTCCGCCAGATCGCGCGGCTTCATGCCGGCCGGCTTGGCCAGCATCATGGCGATGTTGCTGGCGAAGTCGCCGTGGGTCTTGTCGCGGGCGTTCTCCACCTGGATCGCCGGCGTCAGGCCTTCAGGCAACACACCTTCGTTGACGAGTTGGGTGAGGGCTTGCTGGATCAGCTGGCGAATGGTGTCTTTCATGGTCTTCTCTTTCGACCGCAAGCGCGGCGGGCGCATCGATGCGCGGGTGGAAAAACTGGGCATTATCCGTTGCGAAGACGGGCTTGCCAACCTTAGCAGGCAGGATGTGGATATGTGGTGACATCAAAGTCAAAAGATCGCAGCCTTCGGCGGCTCCCACACAGGAATGGGCATTTATCTGTAGGAGCTGCCGAAGGCTGCGATCTTTTGATCTTCAATACAAATCGACGGGATCAACATCCAGCGACCAGCGCACCGCCCGCCCGCTCGGCATCTGCTCCAGCACCAGCATCCAGCTGGCCAGCAACCGGTGCAGCGGTGCCCGCGCAGTCGCCTGCAACAACAGCTGGGCGCGATAACGCCCGGCGCGGCGCTCCATCGGTGCCGGCACCGGCCCGAGCAGCTCGATGCCGCTCAGATTCAATTCGGCCAGCAGGCGTTCGGCCGCGCTGCACGCTTCATCGAGAAAACCTTCCGCCTGCCCCGGCTTGTGCGCTTCGGCACGCAACAGTGCCAGATGGGCAAACGGCGGCAACCCGGCCGCGCGGCGCTCGCTCAAGGCTTGTTCGGCGAAGGCGAAATAACCCTGCTCGGTCAGTTGCACCAATAAAGGGTGGTCGGCCAAATGCGTTTGTATGATCACCCGGCCCGGCTCCTCAGCCCGGCCGGCGCGCCCGGCGACCTGGACGATCAACTGCGCCATGCGCTCGCTGGCGCGGAAGTCGCCGGAGAACAGGCCGCCGTCGGCATCCAGAATCGACACCAGCGTCACCCTTGGGAAATGGTGCCCTTTGGCCAACATCTGCGTGCCGACCAGAATGCACGGCTGACCCTTTTGAATCGTCGCAAACAGCTGATTCATCGCGTCCTTGCGCGATGTACTGTCGCGATCGACGCGCAGTACCGGGTAATCCGGGAACAGAATCGCCAGACGCTCTTCGGCGCGTTCGGTGCCGGCACCGACCGGGCGCAGATCGACCTTGCTGCATTTCGGGCATTGGCGCGGTGTGCGCTCAACGTTGCCGCAGTGGTGACAGCGCAACTCGCCGTAACGCTGGTGTACGGTCATGCGCGCATCGCAGCGCGAGCACTCGGACATCCAGCCGCAATCGTGGCAGAGCAGGGTCGGGGCAAAGCCGCGCCGGTTGAGGAACACCAGCACCTGCTGGCCGTTGGCGAGGGTCTGGCCGATGGCTTGCTGCATCGGTCCGGAAATACCGCTGTCGAGCGGACGGCTTTTGACGTCCAGACGCAGAAAGCGCGGTTGCTTGGCGCCGCCGGCGCGCTCGTTCAGGCGCAGCAGGCCGTAGCGGCCGGTGTAAGCGTTGTGCAGACTTTCCAGCGACGGCGTGGCGGAGCCGAGCACGATCGGGATGTTTTCCTGCCGTGCGCGTACCAGCGCCAGATCGCGAGCGTGGTAGCGCAGACCTTCCTGCTGTTTATAGGAACCGTCGTGCTCTTCATCGATGATGATCAGCCCGGGATTTTTCATTGGCGTGAACAGCGCCGAACGGGTGCCGATAATAATGTCGGCCTCGCCATCACGGGCGGCGAGCCAGGCTTCCAGGCGTTCGCGATCATTTACCGCCGAGTGCAGCAGGGCGATGCGCGCATTGAAGCGCTGTTCGAAACGCGCCAGGGTCTGCGGGCCGAGGTTGATTTCCGGGATCAGCACCAGTGCCTGTTTGCCGGCTTCGAGGGTCTCGCGTATCAGCTGCAGATAGACTTCGGTCTTGCCGCTGCCGGTGACGCCGGCCAGGAGAAAAGCGTGGTAACTGTCGAAGCCGGCGCGAATCGCTTCATACGCCGCGCGCTGTTCGCTGTTGAGCGGCAGCTCCGGTTGCGCAAGCCAATGTTCATGGCGAACGCCGGGAGCGTGGCGGCGGATTTCGACCTGCACCAGCCCCTTGGCCAGCAGCAGATCGAGGCTGTCCTTGCTCAGCATCAATTTGCTCAACAACTGATGGGCAACGCCGTGAGGATGCTGGGCCAGCGTGGTCAGCGCCTCGCGCTGGCGTGGCGCGCGGGCGACTCGCGGGTCATCGACGCTGGCGCCGGTCGCCACCGACCAGAAGCGTTCCTGCCGGGCTTCGGCCAACTCGCCCTGACGCAGCAATACTGGCAAGGCCCAGTTCAAGGTGTCGCCGAGGCTGTGTTGATAATACTGCGCGGTCCACAGGCACAGCTTGAACAGCGCTGGCGGCAGTGGCGAAGTCGTGTCGAGCAGGGCCAGCGCCGGCTTGAGTTTTTCTGCCGGCACTTCGCTGGTGTCGGTGATCTCGACCAGAATGCCGATCATCTCGCGCCGGCCGAACGGCACCCGCAGGCGCATGCCCGGCTGCAATTGCTCGCGCCGCACCCCAGCCGGCGCCCGGTAATCGAACAGGCGGCGCAAAGGCGAAGGCAGGGCAAGGCGCAGAATGGCGTCGGGCACGCGGGGGGATCTCTATAAACGCAAAAGAAGGGTTGAACGCAGATCAATTGTGGGAGCGAGCTTGCTCGCGAAGGCGGTGTATCAGACGCTTGGACATTGACTGACACAACGCATTCGCGAGCAAGCTCGCTCCCACAGGGGAACGCGTTCAAGGTCGGGAGCCTAGCAGACGGTCGGTCTCGGTGACAGCTTGCGCGATTGAAAAGGTCTGGTAGAATCCGCGGCCTAATTACGTGCGGTATTCAACAATAGTGTTGGGTGGCGGCACGCTAGCCTGAGGAAGACACCATGAAAGCCGAAATCCATCCGAACTACCCGGAAATCGCTGTTACCTGCAGCTGCGGTAACAAGTTCGAAACTCGTTCGACCTACGGCAAAGCCCTGGCGATCGACGTTTGCAACGAATGCCACCCGTTCTACACCGGTAAGCAGAAGACTCTGGACACCGGCGGCCGTGTGCAAAAGTTCGCAGACCGTTTCGCTACTTTCGGCGTCGGCAAAAAAGCCTGAGGCTGATCATTTTGGAAGGTCGTTTCGACTTCTCCAGACTGATGAAAAAGGCGTCCCTTGCGGGCGCCTTTTTTGTGTCTGCGATTTGGCTGTCCGCCGCCCAGGCCTTTTGTCCGGTACCCGCAGGGCTGACCAGCGTCAGCGTGCAGCGGGTGGTCGATGGCGACACCCTGCGCCTGAGCGACGGGCGCAATGTGCGCATGATCGGACTCAATACGCCGGAGCTGGGCAAGCAGGGCCGCAGCGACGAACCGTTCGCCGTGGCAGCGCGCAAACGCCTGCAAGCGCTCGTCGATGACAGCGGCGGCCGGGTCGGTCTGCGGCCCGGCAAGCAGGCGAAAGACCATTACGGGCGTACGCTGGCGCATGTTTACAGTGTCAGCGGTGCCAATCTCGAAGCGCAGATGCTTGCCGCTGGCCTGGGTTTTCAGGTCGCGGTGGCGCCGAACATCGATCTGGTCGCCTGCCAGCAGGCCGCCGAACGCAGCGCGCGACAGTCCGGGCTTGGTCTCTGGCGGCAATCGCCGGTCCAGAAAGCGCAGCAGATCCAGCGTTCGGGCTTTGCCGTAGTCAGCGGTAGGGTGAGCAAGGTGCAGCGCAATCGCGGCGGAATCTGGATCGAGTTGCAGGACACGCTTGTATTGCGGGTTGCACCCAATCTGCTCGGACAATTTGACAGTGCTGATTTGCAAGCATTGAAAGGCAGGCAGATCGAGGCGCGTGGCTGGGTGGTTGACCGATCCCGGCGCGGTGGTCTGCCAAAAGGTCAGGCGCGCTGGTTGCTGCCATTGACCGATCCTTCAATGCTGCACGTACCGCGCTGAAGAAAAATTGTAGACATTTTTACGGCTGATTGTGAACAGTCCAGCCCTTGTGCGCCGTGGCTCTTGGCCCAAAGTCGTAGGGCAGGGCGCTTGACAGCGGTGACTGCCCAGTCTTGTGGGGACTTTGCGAGGCGCGTATCCTCGCTGACCAGTCTGTCCAACAGTAAAAAAGCGGAATGCCAAAATGTCTGATCTGAAAACTGCCGCTCTCGAATACCACGCCAATCCTCGTCCGGGGAAGCTGAGTGTCGAGCTCACCAAGGCCACTGCTACCGCCCGCGACCTGTCGCTGGCCTACAGCCCCGGCGTAGCTGAACCAGTGCGCGAGATTGCTCGCGATCCTGAACTGGCCTACAAATACACCGGCAAGGGCAACCTGGTGGCAGTCATTTCCGACGGCACCGCGATCCTGGGTCTGGGCAACCTCGGCCCACTGGCTTCCAAGCCTGTAATGGAAGGCAAGGGCGTACTGTTCAAGCGTTTCGCCGGCATCGACGTATTCGACATCGAAGTCGACTCGGAAAGCCCGCAAGCCTTCATCGACACCGTCAAGCGCATCTCCATCACCTTCGGTGGCATCAACCTGGAAGACATCAAGGCGCCAGAGTGCTTTGAGATCGAACGCGCTCTGATCGAGCAGTGCGACATTCCGGTGTTCCACGATGACCAGCACGGCACCGCGATCGTGACCGCTGCGGGCATGATCAACGCCCTGGAAATCGCTGGCAAAACCCTGCCGGAAGCAAAAATCGTCTGCCTCGGCGCGGGCGCTGCCGCCATCTCCTGCATGAAACTGCTGGTGAGCATGGGTGCTCGCATCGAAAACATCTTCATGGTTGACCGTACCGGCGTGATCCACTCCGGCCGTGACGACCTGAATCAGTACAAAGCCGTGTTCGCCCACGCTACCGAGAAGCGCACCCTGGCAGACGCACTGGCAGGCGCTGACGTATTCGTCGGTCTGTCCGGTCCGAACCTGCTGAGCGCCGAAGGCCTGCTGTCGATGGCGGCCAACCCGATCGTGTTCGCCTGCTCCAACCCGGATCCGGAAATCTCCCCGGAACTGGCGCACGCCACCCGTAGCGATGTGATCATGGCAACCGGCCGTTCGGACTACCCGAATCAGGTCAACAACGTACTGGGCTTCCCGTTCATCTTCCGTGGTGCCCTGGACGTTCGCGCCAAGCGCATCAACGAAGAAATGAAAGTCGCCGCCGCCAACGCCCTGCGCGAACTGGCCAAACTGCCTGTTCCACAGGACGTGTGCGATGCCTACGGCGGTGCTCCGCTGGAATTCGGCCGTGAGTACATCATTCCGAAACCAATGGACAAGCGCCTGATCACCCTGATCTCCGACGCCGTGGCCAAGGCTGCGATCGAGACCGGCGTGGCCACCCTGCCGTATCCGAAGAACTACCCGCTGAAAAGCGTGGATGACGTGTTCAACGGCTAAGTCGTTGTAGCGTGTCAAACAAAAGCCCCGGCTCGTGAGAGTCGGGGCTTTTTTATGCCTGAAGATCAAGAGCCCCTCACCCTAACCCTCTCCCAGAGGGAGAGGGGACTGATTGGGGGACGCTTGGGAGCTACGCCGACCTGAATGTATGGTTTTGAATCCATAATC
>NZ_WBRZ01000126.1:0-16027 GCF_008923895.1 Pseudomonas sp. GXM4 | reverse complement strand
AGCTGATCTTCATGCTTTTCAAGGCCTGAGTTCGGCCCGGTATTTCAGGTCGGTGTAGCTCGCAAGAACAACGCGGTCAGTCCCCTCTCCCTTTGGGAGAGGGTTAGGGTGAGGGGCTTTTAATTGCTGATGGCGAGGATGCTCGCCTGATACGCGCCGACAAACACATCGAAATCGCCGACTTCGTTCTGCTCAAGCTCGGTCTGCTGCGCCAGCGACGCGCGCGCCAGTTCTTCAAACTTCGCTTGCTCGTCAGCCGCCAGCGGCTCGCTGCGGAAGAACTCGGCATGGGCCTGGCTCTGGCGCAGGGAGAACTGCGCAAAGCTTTCCTTGTGCTCGGCCATGGCCGCCAGCACCTGCGCCGATGGCGTCAGCGACGGGTCGTTGACCTTGGCCAGTTGCGCATCCAGGGCCTTGCTGTGGGCATCGCCGCCGACGCTCTGGTCGAGCATCGCCGCCAGCGGAGCAATCTGTTCCAGCAGTTCGGCCGCCCATTGCTTCATCTCGACCGGCTGACCGTCACGCTGCAATTGCAGGCCCGGACGGCGACCTTCCTTGACCACGCTGAGGAAGTTCGAGGTGGCGTTGCCGCACGAAGTGTTGGTCAGCAGCGGGCTGTCGTTCAGCGCGCAGTACAGCAGGAAGGCGTCGATGAAGCGCGATTCGGTGAGGTCGATGCCCATCGGCAGGAACGGGTTGATGTCCAGGCAGCGCACTTCGACGTACTGAATGCCGCGCGCCATCAGCGCCTGGATCGGCCGCTCGCCGGTGTAGGTCACGCGTTTCGGGCGGATGTTGGAGTAGTACTCGTTTTCGATCTGCAGGATGTTGGTGTTGAGCTGCACCCACTCGCCATCCTTGTGCGTACCGACTTCAACATACGGCGCATACGGCGTGGCCACGGCTTCGCGCAGGCTGTCGGTATAGCTCGCCAGATCGTTGTAACACGGTGTCAGGCCGGCCTGGGCGTTGCTCTGATAACCGAGATCGCTCATGCGCAGGCTGGTCGCGTACGGCAGATACAGCGTGTCCGGGTCGAGCTGTTCGAGCTGATGCGAACGCCCGCGCAGGAAACCGGCGTCCAGCGCCGGCGAGGCACCGAACAGGTACATCAGCAGCCAGCTGTAGCGACGGAAGTTGCGGATCAGCGCGATGTAGGACACCGACTGGAAATCGCGATCGGTGCCGACGAAACCTTCGGCCTCGCGCAGCAATGGCCAGAGTTGTTCCGGCAGGGAAAAGTTGTAGTGAATACCGGCAATGCACTGCATGGTCTTGCCGTAACGCAGGGCCAGGCCCTTGCGATAGACGTACTTGAGCTGACCGATGTTGGAGGTGCCGTAATAGGCAATCGGGATGTCTTCCTCGGCCGGCAGCGGGCACGGCATCGATGGACTCCACAGGTACTCGTTGCCGAGTTTGCTGTAGGCAAAACGATGAATCTTGTCCAGGCTCGCCAGCGTGTCGGCCGGATCCGGCAGGGCAGGCGTGATGAATTCCAGCAGCGACTCGGAGTAGTCGGTGGTGATCTGTTCGTTGGTCAGCGCGGAACCCAGGGCTTCGGGGTGCGGCGTTTGCGCCAGGCGACCTTCACTGGTCACGCGCAGGCATTCACGTTCGATACCGTGCAGGCACTGCTTGAGCAGAGAGAGGTTAGCGCGCTCGCCAAGCAGAGCCAGGCGGCGGTTGAGAAGTTCGCTCAATTTGGATTCCTTCACGCGTCAGTCGCCCCAATATGGGGGTGGGCAGGACGGTCTACAAGGGTGAAGTTGAAACTGGCGTTATCGCCTGGTTTTTCGGGCCTGTCAGCCCCCGTTGAATCGCCAACTTCATTCCCTGAATCTGGCGGATGCACGCGAACTGTGGGAGCGAGCTTGCTCGCGAAGGCGGAGTGTCAGGCGACTTGAGGCTGACTGAAATGCCCTCTTCGCGAGCAAGCTCGCTCCCACAGAAAAGCTCGACGCTGCGATCACAGCGCCGAAATTAACTCAAAATGATGAGCAACATCTACAGGACAGCGAAGGTGCCTTGCGCTTTTGCGACCAGTTTGTCGCCCTGCATCACCTCGGCTTCGACCACCAGCGTGCGCCGGCCCGGGTGGATCACCCGCGCCGTGCACAGCACCTCGCCCTCGGAAACGGCGCGGATGTAGTTGATCTTGCATTCGATGGTCGCGCTCTGCTGATCGAAGCCATGGCTGCTGGAGCAGGCCAGGCCCATGGCAATGTCGACCAGGCTGAACAGCGCGCCGCCGTGCAGTTTGCCGCCACGGTTGCGCAGTTCGGGCTCAAGCGCCAGGGCGACTTGCGCCACCCCGGTTTCGAGACTGTGCAGGCGACAGCCCAACAGCTTGAAAAACGCGCTCTCGACGAGCCCGGCCGGCATGTCCATCAGCGTTTCTTCAACTGCTTGGCGTTGGCGAACAGCGAGGCCATCGCATTGTTCACCGGCGCGGCGGTGGCGGTTTCCTTGCGCGGCGCGTTGCCCGAAGACTGGCGCGGTGCCGAGCCCGGACGCGAGCCACGGGCGCCATCGATTTTCTCGCCGGGAGTGTCACTCATGCGCATCGACAGGCCGACGCGTTTGCGCGGAATGTCGACTTCCATGACCTTCACTTTCACCACGTCACCGGCCTTTACCGCTTCGCGCGGGTCCTTGATGAACTTCTCCGACAGCGCCGAGATGTGCACCAGACCATCCTGATGCACGCCGATGTCGACGAACGCACCGAACGCCGTCACGTTGGTCACCACGCCTTCAAGGATCATCCCCAGTTGCAGATCCTTGAGGTCCTCGACGCCTTCCTGGAACTCGGCGGTCTTGAACTCCGGGCGCGGATCGCGACCGGGTTTTTCCAGTTCTTGCAGGATGTCGGTGACGGTCGGCAGACCGAAGGTTTCGTCGGTAAATTTCTTCGGATCCAGTCGCTTTAGGAAAGCGGCATCGCCGATCAGCGAGCGAATGTCGCGGTCGGTTTCAGCGGCAATGCGCTGCACCAGCGGATAGGCTTCCGGGTGCACCGCCGACGAATCCAGCGGGTTGTCGCCGTTCATCACGCGCAAGAAGCCGGCGGCCTGTTCGAAGGTTTTTTCGCCCAGTCGCGCAACTTTCTTCAGCGCTGCACGGGTCTTGAACGCGCCGTGTTCGTCACGGTGAGCGACGATGTTCTGCGCCAGCGTTGCGTTGAGGCCGGAGATCCGCGCCAGCAATGCCACGGAGGCGGTGTTCACATCCACGCCCACGGCGTTCACGCAATCCTCGACCACGGCATCCAGGCCACGCGCCAGTTTCAGCTGCGAGACGTCGTGCTGGTACTGGCCGACACCGATGGATTTCGGATCGATCTTCACCAGCTCGGCCAGCGGATCCTGCAGGCGACGGGCGATCGACACGGCGCCGCGGATCGACACGTCCAGATCCGGGAATTCCTTGGCCGCCAGTTCCGAGGCCGAGTACACCGAGGCGCCGGCTTCGGACACCATGACCTTGGTCATTTTCATCGCTGGATATTTTTTGATCAGCTCGATCGCCAGCTTGTCGGTCTCGCGGCTGGCAGTGCCGTTACCGATGGCGATCAGGTCCACCGAGTGCTTGGCGCACAGCGCGGCAAGAATGGCGATGGTTTGATCCCATTTGTTGTGCGGCACGTGCGGGTAAACCGTGGCGTGGTCGAGCAGCTTGCCGGTGGAGTCGACTACGGCAACCTTGCAGCCGGTACGCAGGCCCGGGTCGAGGCCCAGGGTCGCGCGCGGGCCGGCCGGAGCGGCCAGCAGCAGGTCGTGCAGGTTGTGTGCGAACACGTTGATCGCTTCGGTTTCGGCACCGTCGCGCAACTCGCCGAGCAGGTCGGTTTCCAGGTGGGTGTAGAGCTTGACCTTCCAGGTCCAGCGCACCACTTCACCGAGCCATTTGTCCGCCGGGCGGTTCTGGTTCTGGATGCCGAACTGCTGGCCGATCATGCCTTCGCACGGGTGCATCGTGCCGGGCAGCTCATCGCCGACTTTCAGAGCGGAGCTGAGAATGCCTTCGTTGCGGCCACGGAAAATGGCGAGGGCGCGGTGCGACGGCATGCTTTTCAGCGGCTCGTCGTGTTCGAAATAATCACGGAACTTGGCGCCTTCCTCTTCCTTGCCAGCGATGACGCGGGCACTGAGGATCGCTTCCTGTTTGAGGAAATTACGCAGTTTTTCCAACAGGCTGGCGTCTTCGGCGAAGCGCTCCATGAGGATGTACTTGGCGCCTTCCAGCGCAGCCTTTACATCGGCCACGCCTTTTTCGGCGTCGACGAAGCGCGCGGCTTCGGTTTCCGGCGACAGGTTCGGGTCGTTGAACAAGCCGTCGGCCAGTTCGCCGAGGCCGGCTTCGAGGGCGATCTGGCCCTTGGTGCGGCGCTTCTGCTTGTACGGCAGGTACAAGTCTTCGAGACGGGTCTTGGTGTCGGCGAGCTTGATGTCGCGCTCAAGGGCAGGGGTGAGTTTGCCTTGCTCCTCGATGCTGGCGAGGATGCTGATGCGCCGTTCGTCGAGTTCTCGCAGGTAGCGCAGGCGCTCTTCCAGATGACGCAACTGGGTGTCATCGAGGCTGCCGGTGACTTCTTTCCGGTAACGGGCGATAAAGGGAACGGTAGAACCTTCATCGAGTAGCGCGACGGCCGCTTCGACCTGTTGTGGGCGTACGCCGAGTTCCTCGGCGATGCGGCTGTTGATGCTGTCCATAAAACCACCTGACATAGTATGAAAGCAGGCTCGCAGGCACGCAGATAATGGCCTGGAGGCTGATTGAGCGGCTGGAAAATTGCCGCTGCCTGGATCAAGAAGCTGCCCATTGACCCGTGAAATCGAACAGTTACTGCACAGGGCCGGAAAAAATACCGGCCACTTACGGTAACGATTCAGACGTTGCCTGGCGCAAAACGCCGCGCATTATAACCAGCGTTCTGTCATTCGGGGGCGTTGCAGGCTGTAGGCATAAACCCCGGTTTTCTGGCAGTGAAGGAAAAATCTGCTAACAATGCACACGGTGCGTATAACGACAGCTACGCCATAATGCGCGCCGAGCTAAAAGGAGCATCCAATGAGCAGCACTGCACAAACGGCTGAAGGCGAAAAAATTCTTATCGTTGATGACGATCCGGGGCTGAGCAGCCTGCTGGAGCGTTTCTTCGTCAGCAAGGGCTACCGTGCCCGTACCGTTCCGAACACCGAGCAGATGGACCGTCTGCTGGCGCGTGAAGTGTTCAATCTGGTCGTTCTCGACCTGATGCTGCCGGGCGAAGACGGCCTGACCGCGTGCCGCCGTCTGCGCAGCGCGAATAACCAGATTCCGATCATCATGCTCACCGCCAAGGGCGATGAGCTGAGCCGTATCAAGGGCCTTGAACTGGGCGCCGACGATTACCTGGCCAAGCCGTTCAACCCCGACGAGCTGATGGCGCGGGTCAAAGCGGTGTTGCGCCGTCAGGCCGCACCGGTGCCGGGCGCACCGGGCAGTGAGGACGAAAACGTCACCTTCGGTGATTACGTGTTGTCGCTGGCGACCCGCGAGCTCAAGCGTGGCGATGAAGTGCACATGCTCACCACCGGTGAGTTCGCGGTACTCAAGGCGCTGGTGATGAACGCGCGTCAGCCGCTGACCCGCGACAAGCTGATGAACCTCGCCCGTGGTCGTGAATGGGATGCGCTGGAGCGTTCCATCGACGTGCAGATCTCGCGTCTGCGCCGGATGATCGAACCCGATCCGTCGAAACCGCGCTACATCCAGACCGTCTGGGGCGTGGGTTACGTGTTCGTACCGGATGGCACCGCCACCAAGTGATCGGTGATTTGTAGGAGCGGGTCTGCAAGGCTCTGGTCGCACGGCCATTGCCACAGACTCGCAATCCGCAATATGCGAGCATTGCTCGCTCCTGCAAGTGTGTAGCGGTTAAAGATGAAAACCCCCGTCTGGTTCCCCCAAAGTTTTTTCTCCCGCACCCTCTGGCTGGTGCTGATCGTCGTGCTGTTTTCCAAGGCGCTGACCCTGGTTTATCTGTTGATGAACGAGGACGTGCTGGTGGATCGCCAATACAGCCATGGCGTCGCTCTGACGCTGCGCGCCTATTGGGCCGCCGACGAAGAGAACCGCGCAAAAATTGCCGATGCCGCGACCCTGATTCGTGTGGTCGGCGCCGGTGTGCCGGAAGGCGAGCAGCACTGGCCGTACAGCGAAATCTACCAACGTCAGATGCAGGCGGAACTGGGTGCCGACACCGAGGTGCGTTTGCGCATGCACTCGCCGCCGGCACTGTGGGTGAGGGCGCCGAGTCTGGGCGATGGCTGGCTGAAAGTGCCGTTGTATCCGCATCCGCTGCGCGGCCAGAAAATCTGGAACGTGCTCGGCTGGTTCCTCGCCATCGGCCTGTTGTCGACGGCATCGGCATGGATCTTCGTCAGCCAGCTCAACCAGCCGTTGAAGCGCCTGGTGTATGCCGCGCGGCAACTCGGCCAGGGCCGCAGCGTGCGTTTGCCGATCAGCGACACGCCGAGCGAAATGACCGAGGTTTATCGCGCCTTCAACCAGATGGCCGAGGACGTCGAACAGGCCGGGCGTGAGCGCGAGCTGATGCTGGCGGGGGTTTCTCACGACTTGCGTACACCGCTGACGCGCTTGCGCCTGTCGCTGGAACTGATGGGCGATCACACCGACCTTACCGACGACATGGTCCGCGACATCGAAGACATGGACGCGATTCTCGACCAGTTCCTCGCGTTCATCCGCGATGGTCGTGATGAGTCAGTGGAGGAGGTCGACCTCAGCGATCTGGTGCGCGAAGTCGCCGCGCCGTACAACCAGAACGAAGAGAAAGTGCGCCTGCGCCTGGAACCGATCCAGCCGTTTCCGCTGCGTCGAGTGTCGATGAAACGCCTGCTCAACAACCTGATCGGCAACGCCTTGAACCATGCCGGCACCGGTGTTGAGGTCGCGGCTTATGTGTCCGGAGATACCAGCGCGCCGTATGTGGTTCTGAGCGTGATGGACCGTGGCGCGGGGATTGATCCGTCCGAGCTTGAGGCAATCTTCAATCCGTTTACCCGAGGTGATCGGGCTCGCGGTGGCAAAGGCACCGGGCTGGGGCTGGCGATCGTGAAAAGGATTGCGGCGATGCATGGCGGCAATGTCGAATTGCGCAACCGCTCCGGGGGGGGACTGGAGGCGCGGGTGAGATTGCCGTTGGGATTGATGTTGCCGAGAGATGCGGTGTAACGGCGGAAAAAAAGATCGCAGCCTGCGGCAGCTCCTACACGAAATGCATTCCCCTGTAAGAGCTGCCGAAGGCTGCGATCTTTTGCTTTTAACCTTTGCCCTTGGTGCGAGTCATATTCGGCCCGCCATTCTTTTCCAGATGCTCGATGATGATCCCGGCGACATTCTTGCCAGTGGTGGTTTCGATGCCTTCCAGTCCCGGTGACGAATTCACTTCCATCACCAGCGGACCGTGATTGGAGCGCAGGATATCCACACCCGCCACCGCCAGGCCCATGACCTTGGCAGCGCGTAACGCGGTCATGCGTTCTTCCGGGGTGATCTTGATCAGGCTGGCGCTGCCGCCGCGATGCAGGTTGGAACGAAACTCCCCCGGTTTGGCCTGGCGCTTCATTGCGGCGATCACCTTGTCGCCGACCACGAAGCAGCGGATATCCGCGCCGCCGGCTTCCTTGATGTATTCCTGAACCATGATGTTCTGCTTCAGGCCCATGAACGCTTCGATCACCGACTCTGCCGCCGTCGCGGTTTCGCACAGCACCACGCCGATGCCCTGAGTGCCTTCCAGTACCTTGATCACCAGCGGTGCGCCGTTGACCATGGCGATCAGGTCGGGGATGTCGTCCGGCGAGTGTGCAAAACCGGTGACCGGCAGACCGATGCCGCGCCGCGACAGCAGCTGCAGTGAACGCAATTTGTCCCGCGAACGGGCAATGGCCACCGACTCGTTGAGCGGGAACACGCCCATCATTTCGAACTGACGCAACACCGCGCAGCCGTAGAACGTCACCGACGCGCCGATCCGCGGGATCACCGCGTCGAAACCTTCCAGCGGTTTGCCGCGGTAATGGATCTGCGGCTTGTGGCTGGCAATGTTCATGTAGGCGCGCAAGGTGTCGATCACCACCATTTCATGCCCGCGCTCGATTCCGGCTTCGACCAGACGGCGGGTGGAATACAGACGCGGATTACGCGACAGCACAGCGATCTTCATGCAACACCTGTGGAGGAGGTAGATACCGGGAACACCGGCTTGTCTTGTACATACTTGATGCCCGGATTGACCACCAACTGGCCATCGATCAGGGCTTTGGAACCGAGCAACAGGCGATAGCGCATGGACTTGCGGCAGGCCAGGGTGAACTCCACCGGCCAGACCCGATCACCCAGGGCCAGCGTGGTGCTGATCACATAGCGCACTTGCGCATGGCCGTTGGAGCTCTTGATGGTTTTGCGCGTGACCAGTGGCGCTTCGCAGCGCCGGTGACGCAACTGCACCACGGTGCCGAGATGCGCGGTAAAGCGCACCCATTTCTCGCCGTCGCGTTCGAACGGTTCGATATCGGTGGCGTGCAGGCTGGAGGTGCTGGCGCCGGTGTCGATTTTTGCGCGCAGGCCCGCGACTCCCAGGCCCGGGAGCGCCACCCACTCGCGCAGACCGACAACGGTCAAATGATCAAATGTCTTCAAAGAAAAAAACCAAGGGTTAACGCTTCCAGGCCTCGTCCGGCACCTGGGCCAACGCTTTGAATGCAGGTCTGGCGAACCAGTAGCCCTGCATCAGGAATATTCCACAGTCCGCGAGGAAATCCCGTTCTCCGGCGCTTTCTATGCCTTCGGCAATGACTGTAACGTCCAACTCCGTACACATTGTGACAATCCCCCGTACGATCACCTGACGGACACGGTCCTGGTCAACATCGCGGATCAGCGCCATGTCGAGTTTGATCAGGTCCGGTTGGAAATCAGCCAGCAGATTGAGCCCCGAATAACCGGCACCGAAATCGTCGATGGCGGTCTTGAAGCCGAATTCGCGGTATTCACGCAGAATATTGGTCAAATGGCGATAATTATCTACGTGCTCGATTTCCAGGGTTTCGAAAATCAGTCGGTCGATCGGAAAGTTGTGTTTGCGTGCGGCCTCCAGTGTGCTGCGAATGCACAGCTCTGGACGGTAGACGGCGTTGGGCAAAAAGTTGATCGACAAGTGTGTCTGCATATTAAGGCTCGCCGCGCCTTCGATGGCGCGGGTCCGGCAGAGCTGGTCGAAACGGTAGCGGTTGTCTTCTGTAACCTGATTTAACACCGACAGTGCACCTTCCCCGGCCACGCCTCGCACCAGCGCTTCGTGGGCAAACACCGATTGGTCGCGCAGGTCGACGATCGGCTGGTAGGCGAAGGCAAAATCGAAATCCAGCGGTTCGCTTTGCTGGCAGCCCTGGCAACCGCCCCTGGGTGAGGTCAACGAAGTTGGAAATTTAGTCACGCGGTCACTCCAGGCCGGTCGGGCGGCGAAGATCACAGTCTATCTGGAGGGCCGAGTTCTTGCGCCCGACAGAAACGGTAGTACAGTTCCGACTACTGGCTGAGCGAGGAATTCATATGGGACAGAAGCAGGAGGAGGACGACAAGGTCCGTCTCGATAAATGGCTATGGGCAGCGCGTTTCTACAAGACCCGTGCATTGGCCAAAGCCGCCATTGAAAGTGGCAAGGTGCATTGCCGCGGCGAGCGTTGCAAACCGGGCAAGGAGCCGCGCATCGGTGATGAGTTCGAGATTCGCACTGGCTTCGAAGTGCGCACGGTGAAGGTCGAGGCATTGTCGATCGTGCGTCGTGGCGCACCCGAGGCGCAGACCTTGTATGCCGAGACCGAGGCGAGTGTCGCCAAGCGTGAAGCGGCTGCGGCAATGCGCAAGGCAGGGTCGTTGGGCGTGAGCACCGATGGCAAGCCGAGCAAGAAACAGCGGCGTGATCTGTTCAAGTTTCGCGGTAGCAGCAACGAAGATTGAAACGTTGTGCCGGCCTCTTCGCGAGCAGGCTCGCTGCCACATTTGATCAAGTCGTCTGTGGCAGCGAGCCTGCTCGCGAATCGAGTACGACGCGGTATCAGGCGCTACGCACCACACTCATCCGCGACACCATCGGCAGCCTGCCCAGCAACGCGAAAATCGGCGCGGTCAGCTTCAACCAGAGGTTCGACGCGTGCCAGGCGAACGGTGTGTAGTAACCCCAGCCCAACGCCCACACCGCCAGCAGCAAGCCGCCGATGTAGTCGTCCTGACCCCAATGCGCGCCGGCCACCAGACGCGGCAGCATGAACAACACTGCCAGACCCCATACTGTTAGAAATTGTCCGACGGTGCGGCTGAACACGCCCATGAACAATGCCCAGATCAACAGCACTGAGGCATGATCACCGGGGAAACTCTGGCCGGAACGGTCCTTCAGCTCCCAGGTTTTTTCCAGGTGCGGAAAGTAATCGCTGATGTGCACGGCGCCCTCAAGCACCATTGACGGGCTGCTGTGCTGCCAGCCCATGTGATCGGCGAATTTGGAAAACAGCGCGCGGATCACCACCATCAGCAGCAGGATCGAGAAAAAGCCGAAGAACGCGCGACGCACGTCGATCGCCCTGAAGACCCAGTCGCCCTTGATCAGCAGCGTCAGCAGAATCAGTCCGACGACGATGTCGAACGGGCGCAGACTTGCAATTGCCCAGATGTGGAGCCATATCGGGTTGCTGGCCAGCGGCGCATTCAGCGAGCGGAACAGCCACTCGTCGAAAATCACACACAGCATCTGGCCGGTAGGCCATAACCAGAAAGCCAGTAGCGCCAACGGCACTACGTTACACAGAACCAGCCGGCCGAGGTTCCACCTTGATTGGAACAAACCCGGATTGTTCATAAAATGCCTCCCATGGCGAAAAAGCGCCGGCACCAAAAAAAGTGCCAGCAAGCGCAAATTTTCACGTTTTGTAATCATTTTGTCATCACATTCAGATACCCAGACCTATGACCGACCTAGCGGATACCGATTTCACTCAACGCTTCATCTTCGATGACAGCGACACTCGCGGCGAACTGGTAGCGCTGGAGCGCAGCTACGCCGAAGTCCTCGCCAAACACCCGTACCCGGAACCTGTCGCGCAGTTGCTCGGCGAACTGATGGCGGCCGCGTCGTTGCTGGTCGGCACGCTCAAGTTCGATGGCTTGCTGATTTTGCAGGCACGCTCGGAAGGGCCGATTCCGCTGCTGATGATCGAGTGCTCCAGCGAGCGTGAGATCCGTGGCCTGGCGCGTTACAACGCCGAGCAGATCGCCGCAGACGCCACCCTCAGCGATCTGATGCCGAACGGCGTTCTGGCCCTGACCGTCGACCCGACTGTCGGCCAGCGCTATCAGGGCATTGTCGATCTCGACGGCGAAACACTGTCGGACTGTTTCACCAACTATTTCGTCATGTCGCAGCAGGTTGGCACCCGCTTCAAGCTGTTCGCCGACGGTCGTCGTGCGCGCGGCATGCTGCTGCAACAACTCCCCGCCGATCGTTTGAAAGACGAAGAGGATCGCGCCGCCAGCTGGCAGCACCTCACCGCGTTGGCCAGCACTCTGAGCGCCGATGAGCTGCTGAGCCTGGACAACGAAACCGTCCTGCATCGCCTGTACCACGAAGAACAAGTGCGCCTGTTCGATGTGCAGCATTTGCGCTTCAGTTGCAGTTGCTCGCGGGAACGCTCCGGCAATGCGCTGGTCAGTCTTGGGCTGGACGATGCGCTGGCGCTGGCCGCCGAGCAGGGCGGTAAAGTCGAGATCGATTGCCAGTTCTGCAATCAGCAGTACCTGTTCGACGCGGCCGATATTGCTCAATTGTTCGCTGGCGCGGGCGTCGATACGCCGTCAGATACCCGTCACTAAAACGGTTCAGCGCAGGTAAATTCACTGCGGAATGACGGAATATCGCCGTTACGACGGGAGGACCCTACTCTTTTTGGGCTTTTCTGGCATAATCCGGCCCACTTTTTTCGCGGTAGTAGTGCACGACTTTCTACTACAAAACGTTTGGAGCACACTCGGCCACTGGCCGACGGGGAACCTCATGACGCAAGCCAATAACGCCGTGTACACCGATCTGAGTGTTGATGATCTGGTAAAAGAAGCCCTGAATCGCGGTGAAGGCGAGCTTGCCGATACCGGCGCTCTGGTTGTTCGCACCGGTCACCGCACCGGCCGTTCGCCAGTCGACCGTTTCATCGTTGAAGAGCCTTCCACCCAGGCTGCTATCGCCTGGGGCCCGATCAACCGCAAGTTCCCGGCCGACAAGTTCGATGCCCTGTGGGCTCGCGTCGAGGCCTTCAACAACGCGCAAGAGCACTTCGTTTCCCACGTGCATGTAGGCGCGGCGGAAGATCACTACCTGGCCGTGAAAATGACCACACAGACTGCCTGGCAGAACCTGTTCGGTCGTTGCCTGTTCATCAACCCGGCCCAGTACAACCCGGCTGGCCGTGAAGAATGGCAAGTGCTCAACGTTGCCAACTTCGAGTGCGTGCCTGAGCGTGACGGCACCAACTCCGACGGTTGCGTGATCATCAACTTCGCGCAGAAGAAAGTGCTGATCGCCGGCATGCGTTACGCCGGCGAGATGAAGAAAGCCATGTTCTCGGTGCAGAACTTCCTGCTGCCGGCCGCTGACGTGCTGCCAATGCACTGCGCTGCCAACATCGGCGAAGACGGCGACGTGACCCTGTTCTTCGGTCTGTCGGGCACCGGTAAAACCACCCTGTCGGCTGACGAAAGCCGTTACCTGATCGGTGACGACGAACACGGCTGGGGCGAAGGCGTGGTGTTCAACATCGAAGGCGGTTGCTATGCCAAGTGCATCGACCTCTCCGAGAAGAACGAGCCGGTCATCTGGAAAGCCATCAAGCACGGTGCGGTGCTGGAGAACGTCGTTATCGACGACGCCAAGCACGCCGACTATGCCGATGTCAGCCTGACCCAGAACAGCCGCGCCGCCTACCCGCTGGAGCACGTTGCCAAGCGTTCCGAGAAGAACCTCGGTGGCGAGCCAAACGCGGTGATCTTCCTGACCTGCGACCTGACCGGCGTGCTGCCGCCAGTGTCGATCCTCAACGAAGAGCAAGCGGCCTACCACTTCCTGTCCGGCTACACCGCACTGGTGGGCTCGACTGAAATGGGTTCGGGCAGCGGCATCAAGTCGACCTTCTCCACCTGCTTCGGCGCACCGTTCTTCCCGCGTCCGGCTGGCGAATACGCCGAACTGCTGATCAAGCGCATCCGCGGTTTCGGCTCCAAGGTCTACCTGGTCAACACCGGCTGGACCGGCGGCGGCTACGGCGTCGGCCAACGCTTCAACATCCCGACCACCCGCGCGGTGATCGCCGCGATCCAGAGCGGCGCGCTGATCGGTGCAGCCACCGAACACCTCGACACCATCAACCTCGACGTGCCTCTGGCCGTCCCGGGCGTCGACACTAACCTGCTCAACCCACGCAACACCTGGGCTGACAAGGCTGCGTACGACGAGGCCGCCAAAGCATTGGCCGGTCTGTTCATCGAGAACTTCAAGAAGTTCGAAGTGAGCGACGCGATCAAGGCGGCTGGGCCGAAGTTGTAAGTAGTGGTTTGCAGTGAATAAAAAACCGCCCTTTGGGGCGGTTTTTTCATGGGCGAAGATTTGGGTAAGCTCATCTCAACGGCGATTCGTCACTTGCCGTGTAGCAGTATTCATTCATTTTTGGCGTGATACGGCCAGAGTAATGCCACTTAACATTACTGCAAAATGATCCTCTAGCTAAGGCCATTGCCGCCGTGCATGCATGACACGCAGCACTTCCACCCGGTCTTTTTTGATTGCGTAGACGATGACGTAGTTGGCGGCCGCAACGATTTCACGTGTTCCGAGGACCCTGCCCTTTCGGTACAAGGTTGGGCGCTGTCTTGCTATTTCCCCTTTTGATTCGAACATTTCATCGAGATCCGCAGCAGCGTCTGGGTTGTCCTGACCGATTCGATCCATTATCCGGTCACGGTCAGCAAGCGCTTCCGGGCGCCAGACCAACTTCATCAGCGCCCTCGTTGACGCAGGGCATCACGCTTGGCGGCGAATATTCGGCGAGCATCTTCATCGCTGATACTTGGCCTTGGATCATCGATGCTGATCTGCACCTGTCGCTTGAACCATTCCTCATAAGCGGCCGCTTCATGGGCTTGTTTCAATGCTTCAGAGCGATCGGGCCGGGCGTAGGTTTTCAGTTGCAACGGGTCATAACCGGAGGCATCCACGTTGAACTGGCTGATGCCCAAGCCCTGCAGATAGGTCACCAGCGTCTCCAGCTTCTTGAACAGGCGCGCCTGACCACTGCGTTGTGCTGTCAGTGCGCATTTACGGCTGCCTTGCCGAATCTCGACCGACCAGCCTCCTGGTTTCGCGACGATGATTGTGCCGCTCACAGAACCGTTTTCGACCAAGCGAAGGAGGGTGCTGTGATCGATGATTTCGGTGCTGGTCATAGATGCGAGCCCTTCGATGAGTAATGGCTCCCATCGTACGCAATCAATAGTAGTTTGCAAAATTTGACTCCTGATGTTGGATACGCCGTGTGCAGCGATGATGTTTCGTTTGTTGCTGGGCCGGGGCTTTCGGACTTGCAGCAGCTCGCAGCCGACCTGTCAGCAGGTACAGAGCGTGGGTGATGTGGGTGTCACTGACCAAAGCAGCGACACCCAGGACTATAGGTTCGCACCACCACCTCGTGATAGCCGACAAGGCATCGCGTGAAGTAGGAATGGGACGAACAGAGCGCCAGACGTTGCTACCGATTCTTCAACGCCTTTCAACGCAGATGCTGGTAACCGGAAATATCCAGCAGGCTTGTGGTCAGTCCGGTTGCAGGGCGGTAGATCGTGCCTTTGACTGCTGAAAACGGCACGCCTTTGCTGCCCAGCGAGACATAGCGCTCGCCTTTGTCCAGTTCGGTGAAATAGGTGTAGGACTGGCTGTGCATCTTCTTGTAGCGGGCTTCGTCGCTGACGATGGCGCCGGTGAGGCGGCGCAGGTCGGTATCGCTCAGGTTGAGCGTTTTGCTCAGTGGCACGCCCCAGCGCTTGAGGCAGGTTTCCGCCAGATGGCGAACGATGCGGCCGGGCTCGACCAGCGCGTTGAGGTCGCCGCTGCCGCTCGGCTCGCCGCCGAGCGCCGTGGCGTTGCCAGCAAGGGTGGCGTGGCGACCGGCCATTGGATAGATCGAAGTCCTGGTGCCGGTAGCGGTTTGCGGGATCACGCAGCTGAAGCCTTTTGAGCGCTCGTCGCGGGCATAGAAGGCGATGTATTCCTTGACGTTGGATTCGAGTTTGACGCGGTTTTCCTGGAAGTTGCCAATTCCCGGGACTGGATCAATCGCAAAGATATTCACCGGAATATGTTTGAGCGCAGGGTCCCTGGACATTGCATTGGCAAGCATATGGCAACTGATACCACCCCGGCTCCAGCCGAGCAGATTGACACGCGTCGGAATAATGCCGTCCTCGCGGAAAGTCTTGATGATCTGTTCCTGCAACTTCTGTTGCGTGATACTTCGGTCGCCATAGTTATACTGGCGCCAGAACCAGGAACCTTCCTCTTTTACATCTTCAATAGGAATGCCTGCGGCTTTCAGACGGTTATATTCTGCCTCGGTAAGTTGTTTACGTTGCCAATCGCATTTGCCTTTGATGATATTCAACGCGTGCTGCACGTTTTCATCCCAGCCTTTGCCGAACAGCGTGCCGGACAAGCCGTATTCAGAGGTCTTGGTGAACAGGTCGTCGGCTTGCAGATTGCCGCTGCCAGGGCCGTCGACGACGATCCACTCGGCAAATTCGCGTCCGCTGTGGTGTGCAGCGAGCGTAGAAACGATTTCGCCGTCCCAGAAGTTTTTATGTTTGTCATCAAATTTGTTGGAGCCGGTGCCGCAGAAAAAGATTGTTAAAGTTGTCATTT
>NZ_WBRZ01000125.1:0-16069 GCF_008923895.1 Pseudomonas sp. GXM4 | reverse complement strand
AGCCTTCGGCAGCTCCTACATGAGATCGGTGTAGGAGCTGCCGAAGGCTGCGATCTTTTGCTTTTAGCGCGCTTCGATACGGAACCCAAAACGCGGAAAGTGCACATGCACCACGCCGCCACGTTCGTCTTCACGGCGAATGATCAACTCCTCGCTGCCGGCAAACAACAACTCGCCCACCACCGGATCAACGCCGTAATCGATAGCGGCAATTGCCACTTGCTGGCCCGCCTTGAAGCCGTTCGGATCAACGAACCGCTCATCCGGCAATGCCGCTGGCGTCGTGTTATGCGCGACCTCCAGTGCCTCGGCGGAAGACATCTCGCTCGCCGCGCCATGGCCGAACCCCAGCACTCGACCCAGCCACGCCGCGACCGCCGGATATTCATCCACCAGCGGCGCCGTCACGTGCGTCGCCTTGAGGAACCACAGCGGATGCGCCAGGGCGAAGTCGGCAATCGATGGCTCGCCGAAGAGGAAGTCGCCCTGCTCGCGCTGCAACTGCTGCTCCAGACGCGCCATGATCGTCGGCCACTGATGTTTGGCCTGCTCGGCGGACAGACGCGTGGCGCTGCCACCGCTGAACAAACCGGCGCGGTCGGCCAGGAATGCCTTGATCGCTTCCGGCGGCAATTTGCCGAAACGCACGGCTACCGATTCTGGCTGGAACACCAGGCTCACGGCGTGCTGGAACACCACCGAATCGGCCCACGCCGCAAAACTGGCGCTGGTCATCTCCTGACCTTCGGGGAAGAACGCCGGCAGGGCTTTTTCCTGTTCCAGGCGTCGAGCGATCAGTGCGGTGTCGCAATAGATGTCAGCACCGATCTGCAACACTGGAGTCTTGCGGTAGCCACCGGTCAACGCCGTCAGATCCGGCTTTGGCATCACCGGGGAAATATGCACCGAACGCCAGGACAAGCCTTTGAAACCCAGCAGCAGGCGAGCCTTCTCGGCGAATGGAGAGGTCGGGTAATGGTGCAGAATCAACTCGGACATGCTCGGCTCCGCCGCTCAGATAGTGAGCCCGCAGCTTAGCGTGCATTTGATTAGCAGCCTACAGATCTGCCTGATGGGAACCAATCAGTCAGATTGATAAGACGCGACGAGGCATTCCTTGGCGCTCTTGCGCAGCTTCTTGATCAGCCGCTCCTGGCGCAAAGCATCGCTTTTGTCGCGGCACAGTTCGGTGTAGACCAGCGCCATCGCCGGGCTGGAGAGAAAGAACCGCGCGCCCTTGCCGCTCTGGTGCTTGGCAAAACGCCGCACCGGGTCGTCGCTGATTCCGCAGTACAACGAGCCATTGGCGGCACGCACGAGGTAGACGAACCAGGATTTGCTCACTGGCTCGGCAGCATCGACGGATTGTTCGCTAAGACTGGTCACTTCGGGATCTGAACGTGTAGGAAAACAGGCGGCGATCTTATCAGCGCCCGGCCTGAAATGCCTTCAGTCCCTTGCGCGCCTGGGCGCGGACGGCGTTGCGCACCAGCGGCGTCCAGCCCAGCAGCAGGCCTTTGAAACCGAGCGCCTGGCGCGACCAGCGCCACAGATCGAAGTGGTCGTGGTGCTCACAGATCTTGCCGTCCCGGAACACGAATCGCGCCTGGATATCGTTGATGACGATGTTGCCGGTCTGGCTGAACAGGTAGGTCGCGACCCAGTGTGCTCCGCCGCTGCGTTCGTCGGCGCGGACGTTGTCGAAGGTCAGGGAGAAATCCTTGGCGCGGGTAGTCAGCATGCGCCACATGTCGCCGGCATCGCGCCCGCGCAGTTCACCAAAGGCCGGATCGCTGAAGACCACGTCATCGGTGTAGCAGGCGGCCATGGCCTCGGCGTCGAGACGCTGGAAGGCCTGGTAGAAGCGGGTGATCAGGGCGCTATGGGCTTCGCTCAAGGCAATCTCCAAAGAAATAGGTACAGATTGCCAGCACCATAATCTGCCGCGCGCAGAAACACTATCGGCAATACGCAAAATCCTTGTGGGAGCGAGCCTGCTCGCGAAGGCAATTCAACATTCAACATCCATGTTGACTGAAACACCGCTTTCGCGAGCAGGCTCGCTCCCACATTTGCAGTCAGTGCATTCAGATCTTTTCGCTTTGCACCTGCACATACAGCGCCCGGCCGGCACCCAGCCCGGCGAGGATTGCACCGGTGCCGATAATGCCGAAAATCCAGCCCAGCGCATTCCAGCCGCCGGTCCAGTCATGCACCACGCCCACGGCAAACGGCCCCATGGACGCCAGGGTGTAGCCAAAACCCTGCGACATGCTCGACAGATTCGCCGCGACATGGGAATCGCGCGAGCGCAGGACGATCAGGGTCAGGGCCAGACTGAACGTACCGCCCTGCCCCAGGCCGAGCAGAATCGCCCAGCCCCACAGACCTTCGATCGGTGCGTACAGGCAGCCGAACAGGCCGGCCAGGGTCAGCGCCATGACCACGACGATCGCCAGGCGCTGATCCTTGCCCCGGGTCGCCAGCCACGGCGCGGCCAGCGAACTGGCCAGCTGAATGATCACCGAACCGGACAGCACCAACCCGGCCTGAGTCGGTGTAAGCCCGCGCCCGATGAGGATCGACGGCAACCAGCCAAACACGATGTAGGCCAGCGACGATTGCAGGCCCATGTACAAGGTCACCTGCCAGGCCAGCGGATCACGCAGCAACCCGCGCACGCGATAGGCGACGTTGTGTGCGCCATGTTTGGAGCCGACTTGTGGCAGCCAGAAAACCGCCGCCACCAATGCCGGAATCACCCAGAAGCCCAGGCCCATCGCCCAGCTGTTGCCGAAGTGCTCACTCAGCGGCACGGTCGAACCCGCCGCCATCGCAGCGCCCAGGCACAGGGCCATGGTGTAGACGCCGGTCATGGTCCCGGCGTGTTTGGCGAAGTCGCGTTTGACGATGCCTGGCAGCAGCACGCCGACGATGCCGATGCTGGCGCCGCCAAGGACGCTGCCGGCGAACAGGCCGATCTCGCCGAAATTGCTGCGCAGGATGATGCCGCCGGCCAGTGTCAGCAGAATCCCCAGCACCACCCGCTCAGCACCGAAACGCCGCGCCAGAATCGGCGCCAGCGGTGCGAACAATCCCAGGCACAGCACCGGCAACGTGGTCAGCAATCCCGCCTGCGCCGCAGTCAGCCCGAGGCTTCTGGAGACCTCGCTGAGCAACGGCGCCATGCTCGACAACGCCGGGCGCAGGTTCAGCGCCACCAGAATCAACCCGAGCAGCAACAGCCACGGGCGTTTTACCAATGGGTGGCTTTGCTGGACCTGCTCGTCATCAGCCTCGGCATCGATCAGCAGCTCTTCAAGTTCGGCGGAGCGCTTCGACGCTGTGGATAACTCACTGCGGGACATGGTTTTCTCGGTTTCAAGGTTCATTGATCAACTGCCTCGACAAGGCTTTCGCTCGTTCCGGGTCGCGTTGCTCGACCGCATCGAGCAAGTCGATGTGCAAATCGAACACTTCCTGACGGCGCGGGGAGATATTCAAGGTCTGACGCAATTGCGCGCCGACGATGCTGGAAAAATAGCGATACAACTCGCTGAGGGTCGGGTTGTGGGCGGCGTCGACCAGTCGGCGATGGAACACCAGATCGCAGGCGATATAGGTGTCGAGATCGCCGTGGTAATGGCTGCCGCTGGTGCCGAGCGCTTCACGCAGCGCCGCCAGATCCTCATCGGTACGACGCAACGCCGCCAGGCCGATGGCCTCGACTTCAAGGATGTGCCGGGTCTCCCGGGCCTGCTCCAGCGAACAACGCGATAGCGCTTTAAGTGTGTCGAGCGGGTCGACCAGCGCACGAAGATAACTGCCGTCGCCCTGACGAATCTCGATCAACCCCGAGAACGCCAGAACACGCATCGCCTCACGCACGGTATTGCGGCTGATGCCCAGCTCGGCGCACAGCTCAGGCTCGGTCGGCAGACGCTCGCCGACCTGCCACGCACCGCTGTTGATGCGTTGACGCAGTTGATCCAAAGCCTGATCGACCAGGGATCGCTTGATCAAAGGGGAAATGTCTGACATGTGCCTCACCCTTTCATCCAATCATAGGATGAATTTTCCGACATGTTAGTCAGACCCATGTAGGACGGCAACCACCTAGGGTCAATCGGAGACACATGAAGCGGCATTTTCGATTGGTCAAAATTACCCTTTAAGGGTAATTTCAGGGGCAGGGTTTTGGCTTCTTATGGAAAAGAACACGCCCCATTACGACTTGGCAGTCGTGAAGGCCGAAGTAATCAGACGAGGCAAAGAAGCCTTTACACGTTATGCACTTGAGACAGGCCGGGACATGGGCATGTCCTGGAAAGTGATGATGCAGGTTGTGGCAACGCTTGAGCGGCGGATGCTCTACAAATCCATGACCTCTTATTCCAACCATCGGAACTGGCACGACGTCTATCACGTATCGTTTCGAAATCGGGAGATCTACATCAAAGTGACCTACTGCACCAGCGGTGGGTCTCCGGTGATCTCCTTCAAGGAGAAAAACACATGAGCAAGAGGCAATGCCTGAGCTGCGGCACCGAACACGCAATGCACCACTTTCAAGATCGCAGTCTCGACGTCAATTACAAACAGTTTTCGCGGCCCGTACACCTTCTTGCCGGCTGGGAGTGCAGGGTCTGTGGCGAAATCATTTTTGACAGTGGTACCGACAGTGCCGAGCGCTACGTAGACGCCGGCGATCAATTACTCGAAGACGTACTTGGGCTGATCGGTACCGAAATGAAGCGTATTCGCCGAAAGCTCCATCTCACTCAAAGAAGTGCGGTGAAGTGGCTGTCAGGAGGTGGGCATAATGCGTTTTCACGATATGAACGCGGCGAACTGGCTCCGCCGCAGCCGTTGTTCACACTGATGCGGCTTCTGGATCGTCATCCCGAACTGCTAGAGGAAATTCAGGCACTTCACACAGACGACGGTCTCAAACAGCTTCTTGAAACTCGTTACCCGGAGCGGGAACCTGTTCTGGCCAGATGAGCCCAGATAAAACAAACCCGGAACTGAGTCCGGGTTTGTTTCAGTGCCTGACGGGCCTCAATGCAAAATCTGACTCAAGAACAACTTCGTCCGATCATTCTGCGGATTGTCGAAGAAATCGTTCGGCGCGGCCTGTTCAACGATTTCGCCCTTGTCCATGAAGATCACGCGGTTGGCCACGGTGCGGGCAAAGCCCATTTCGTGGGTCACGCAGAGCATGGTCATACCGTCTTCGGCCAGACCGATCATGGTGTCCAGAACCTCTTTCACCATTTCCGGATCAAGCGCTGAAGTCGGTTCGTCGAACAGCATGATTTTCGGCTTCATGCATAAGGCGCGGGCGATCGCCACACGCTGTTGCTGACCGCCGGAAAGCTGCCCCGGATACTTGTGCGCCTGCTCCGGAATGCGTACGCGTTCCAGATAATGCATGGCGATTTCCTCGGCCTTGCGCTTGGGCATCTTGCGCACCCACATCGGCGCCAGGGTGCAGTTCTGCAGAATGGTCAGGTGCGGGAACAGGTTGAAGTGCTGGAACACCATGCCGACTTCGCGACGGATCGCTTCGATCTGCTTGAGGTCATTGGTCAGTTCCACGCCATCGACGACGATGCGCCCCTGCTGGTGTTCTTCCAGACGATTGAGGCAACGGATCGTGGTCGATTTACCGGAACCCGACGGGCCGCACAGGACGATGCGCTCGCCCTGTTTGACGTTGAGGTTGATGTCCTTGAGTACGTGAAACTGGCCGTACCACTTGTTCACGCCCTGCATCTGGATGATGCCTTCCGGACCCACAGGCTTTTTGATTGCTTCGCTCATTTACAGAGAACTCCTAACGCTTGTGGCCAGTGTCGAGCTTGCGTTCCAGATGCATGGAATAGCGCGACATACCAAAACAGAAAATCCAGAACACCAGGGCGGCGAACACGTAGCCTTCGGTGGCCATGCCCAGCCATTTCGGGTCGGCAGCGGCTTGCTTGACGCTGTTGAGCAGGTCAAAGAGGCCGATGATGATCACCAGGCTGGTGTCCTTGAACAGCGCAATGAACGTGTTGACGATGCCCGGGATCACCAGCTTCAGCGCTTGCGGCAGAATCACCAGGCCCATCGAACGCCAGTAACCGAGGCCCATCGCTGCAGCCGCTTCGTACTGCCCTTTGGGAATCGCTTGCAGACCACCGCGCACCACTTCGGCGACGTACGCCGACTGGAACAGGATCACGCCGATCAGCGCCCGCAGCAGCTTGTCGAAGTTCATGCCTTCGGGCAGGAACAGCGGCAGCATCACCGAGGACATGAACAACACCGTGATCAACGGCACGCCGCGCCAGAACTCGATGAAGGTCACGCAGACCACACGAATCGCCGGCATGTTCGAACGTCGCCCCAGCGCCAGTACGATGCCCAGCGGCAATGCTCCGGCGATGCCGACGGTGGCGATCACCAGGGTCAGCATCAGGCCGCCCCACTGGCTGGTCGGCACGGTGGTCATTCCGAAACCGCCATGCAGCAAAGTGAAGGCAATGATCGGGTACAGCACCAGGAAGCTCAGGCCGTACACCGCTTTACGCGGCACGCGCGAGATGAACAGCGGTGCTGCGCCAATGACCGCCAGCCACACGGTCAGGTCGACGCGCCAGCGCAGTTCGGTCGGGTAGTAGCCGTACATGAACTGGCCGAAGCGCTGCTGAATGAACACCCAGCAGGCGCCTTCCTTGGTGCAGTCGGCGCGGGTGGTGCCGACCCAGTTGGCATCGACGATCGCCCAGCTGAGGATCGGTGGCACGACCAGGTAGATCAGGTAGAACGCAAACAGCGTCAGCAGGGTGTTGAGCCAGCTGGAGAACATGTTCGCGCGCATCCACGCCACCACGCCGATGCTGCTGTTCGGTGGAGGCATGTCGGGTTTGAAAGTATGAGTACTCATGCGCTTTTCCTTACCGCTCGATCAGCGCAATGCGCTTGTTGTACCAGTTCATCAGCAGGGAAATGCTGATACTGATCGCCAGGTACACGCTCATGGTGATGGCAATCACTTCGATAGCCTGCCCGGTCTGGTTGAGCACGGTGCCGGCGAACAGCGAAACCATTTCCGGGTAACCGATACCGGCGGCCAGCGAGGAGTTCTTCGCAAGGTTCAGGTATTGGCTGGTCAGCGGCGGAATGATCACGCGCAGGGCTTGCGGGATGATCACTTTGCGCAGGGTCGGGCCGTTGCGCAGGCCAAGCGAACGCGCCGCTTCGGTCTGGCCGTGGCTGACCGACTTGATCCCGGAACGCACGATTTCGGCGATGAACGCTGCGGTGTACACGGTGAGCGCCAGGGTCAACGCCAGCAGTTCCGGGATCAACACCCAGCCGCCGACGAAGTTGAAGCCCTTGAGCTCGGGCATTTCCCAGTGCAGCGGAGCGCCGAAGATCAGCGCGCACAGGGTCGGGATCACCAGCGCAATTGCCAGGCCGGTCCAGAACTTGTGGAACGGTACGCCGGTTTCTTCGAAGCGCTTGTTGGCCCAGCGGCACATCAGCACGATGCCGACAATGGCCAGGACGATGCTGATCACGAACGCCCAGAAACCGTCGGCAGCGAGTGCGGCCGGCATGTTCAGGCCACGGCTGCTGACGAAGAAGGTGTCGCCGAAGTTGTGGCTGTTGCGCGGCCCCGGCATGGTCAGGAACACCGCGAAGTACCAGAACAGGATCTGCAGCAGCGGCGGAATGTTGCGGAATACTTCCACATACACCGTCGCCAGTTTGGCGATGATCCAGTTCTGCGACAGCCGCGCCACGCCGACGATGAAACCGAGAATCGTCGCCAGGATCACGCCGATAAAGGTCACCAACAAAGTGTTGAGCAGGCCGATGACAAACACCCGCGCGTAACTGTCCGCTTCGGTGTAGTCGATCAGGGTTTGAGCGATGCCGAATCCGGCACTGCGCTCCAGAAAGCTGAAACCGGAGGTGATGCCCCGGTGCTGAAGGTTGGTTTGCGTATTGTCGAACAGGTACCAGCCAAGCGAGACCACCGCCACAACGGTGATGATCTGGAATAGCCACGCACGCACTCGTGGATCGCTGAGGCTGAGCCTCTGCTTTGGTGCGCCGATTGAATTTTGCATGAAGTGCCCCGGAAGAAATGGAACAAGAACATCACCCGGCGGTTGGCCCGCCGGGCGATAGAACCATTAGCGCACTGGTGGTGCGTACTGAATGCCGCCGTTGTTCCACAGGGCGTTCAGGCCACGGTCGATTTCCAGCGGAGTGCTCTTGCCGAGGTTTTTCTCGAAGATTTCGCCGTAGTTGCCGACTTGCTTGACGATCTGCACAACCCAGTCTTTCGGCAGTTTCAGGTCTTTGCCGTACTCGCCGTCAGCGCCGAGCATACGGGCCACGTCCGGGTTCTTGGTGGACTTGGCTTCAGCTTCGACGTTCTTCGAAGTGATGCCGGCTTCTTCGGCATTGAGCAGCGCGTAGCCGACCCAACGCACGATCGCCAGCCACTCGTCGTCGCCGTTACGTACGACCGGGCCCAATGGTTCTTTGGAAATGGTTTCCGGCAGCACCACGTAGTCCTTCGGCGAGGCCAGCTTGCTGCGCTGGGCGAACAGCTGGGACTTGTCGGAGGTCAGCACGTCGCAACGACCGGATTCCAGCGACTTGGCGCTTTCATCGGAGGTGTCGAAGGTGATCGGGGTGTATTTCAGACCGTTGCCACGGAAGTAGTCGGAAACGTTCAGTTCGGTGGTGGTACCGGCCTGGATGCAGATGGTCGCGCCGTCGAGCTCTTTGGCACTTTTCACGCCCAGCTTGTTGTTCACCAGGAAGCCGATGCCGTCGTAGTAGGTGATGAAGCCCGGGAATTTCAGGCCCATGCCCGCGTCACGGGAACTGGTCATGGTGGTGTTGCGCGACAGGATGTCGATCTCGCCGGACTGCAGCGCGGTGAAGCGCTCCTTGGCGTTCAACTGGCTGAACTTGACCTTGTTGGCGTCGCCGAAAACGGCTGCCGCCACAGCGCGGCAGACGTCGGCATCGATGCCGAGGATCTTGCCGGTCGCATCCGGTACCGAGAAGCCCGGCAGACCGTCGCTCACGCCACACTGCACGAAACCTTTTTTCTGTACCGCATCCAGGGTTGCACCCGCCTGAGCGAACCCGCTGACGCCGAGTACTGCTGCAGCAGTCACGACCGCCAGAGT
The DNA here is from genome assembly GCF_008923895.1 of Pseudomonas sp. GXM4. Classification (NCBI taxonomy): domain Bacteria; kingdom Pseudomonadati; phylum Pseudomonadota; class Gammaproteobacteria; order Pseudomonadales; family Pseudomonadaceae; genus Pseudomonas; species Pseudomonas sp. GXM4. The sequence goes on along the minus strand of NZ_WBRZ01000125.1, from coordinate 6,863 downwards.
GGATTTCAACATCTTCATTCAAACCTCCAGTTTTGCTCTTGTTGTGTCGGAGCTTGAGTCCTGTCGCACCCTTTTGAGGCGTTGTTGACCCGTGTTGGCTTTTTTTGGGGTCAACCGACGTAAGACCTTCGCTATGAGTCTAGTAGGAGAAAATCCACATCATGGATCACTCACTTCTCACCAATCGGCCGAACGGGCTGTAGCCCTTTCACGTTCGCTAAGCCCGTAGCGGCCATTGGCGAACATCCATCACCGGATTCGTTGCTATCCCATCGCGCGACTGACACTGATAGTGTTACCGCCGCGCAACGGATGCTTCGTACGCAAAGCTCCATAGCAAACGCCGTACCACACCGCTTGCGAAAGTGATTGCGCGACACGTCAATAGCTAAACTTGTAACCTTGCGACATCTTGTTAACGGATCAACCGGGCGCGCCCTTCAATCACGCACTCAATGAGAGCGCCCGCACATTTTTGGAGCAGACATGACCGAGCCCTTGATTCTTCAGCCTGTTAAGCCCGCGGATGCCTGCGTGATCTGGCTGCACGGCCTCGGCGCCGACCGTTACGACTTCCTGCCGGTAGCCGAGGCATTGCAGGAAAGTCTGTTGAGCACGCGCTTTGTGCTGCCGCAGGCCCCGACCCGTCCAGTGACGATAAATGGCGGATATGCCATGCCCAGCTGGTACGACATCAAGGCCATGAGCCCGGCCCGGGCGATCGATCGCGACCAACTGGAGGCGTCGGCAGAGCGCATCATCGAGCTGATCGAAAACGAGCGCGCCAGCGGAATAGACGCCTCGCGGATTTTCCTCGCAGGATTTTCCCAGGGCGGCGCGGTGGTATTGCATACCGCATTCCTCAAATGGCAGGGACCGCTGGGCGGGGTGCTGGCGTTGTCGACGTACGCACCGACATTCAGCGACGAACTGGAGTTATCCGCCAGTCAGCAGCGTATTCCGGTGCTGTGTCTGCACGGGCAGTTCGATGGCGTGGTGCAGAACTCGATGGGGCGCACTGCCTATGAGCATTTGGTGAAGCATGGTGTCACCGTGACATGGCAGGAATACCCAATGGAGCACGAAGTGTTACCTGAAGAGATCCGCGACGTCGGCGTCTGGCTGAGCGAACGCCTGCGCTGATTTGCGAGCAATGTCCGCCCATTGATCCCTCCTACTACGCCGCGCCCGATTCTTGCATTACACTGGCCGGCGTACATTCCTTAACCAACTGATGAGATGACCGTGCTCAAAGCACTCAAGAAGATGTTCGGTAAAAGCGAGGCTGAGCAGCTCGCGCCAGTTCCCAGTGCGCCGTCGCACGCCCCCGGTCATCGCACCGATGCCCCGCAGGCCGACCGCCCCGCTCCCGCAGCCGCACCGAAGCCAGAAGAAATACCCGCTGCGCCAGCGCCAATTGCCGTAGAGCCTGCACCCAGCGAAGCGCCGAAACCGGCCAGGCCACGTCGCGAACCGAAGCCCAAGGCACCGGTCATTCCATGGAAACTCGAAGACTTCGTCGTCGAGCCGCAGGAAGGCAAAACCCGCTTTCACGATTTCAAGCTTGCTCCGGAACTGATGCACGCCATCCAGGATCTGGGCTTTCCGTACTGCACGCCGATCCAGGCGCAGGTGCTGGGTTTCACCCTCGCCGGCAAAGACGCCATTGGCCGCGCGCAGACCGGCACCGGCAAGACCGCCGCATTCCTGATCTCGATCATCACTCAGTTGCTGCAGACGCCGCCGCCGAAAGAGCGCTACATGGGCGAGCCGCGCGCGCTGATCATCGCGCCGACCCGTGAGCTGGTGGTGCAGATCGCCAAGGACGCCGCTGACCTGACCAAGTACACCGGCCTCAACGTCATGACCTTCGTCGGCGGCATGGACTTCGACAAACAGCTCAAGCACCTCGAAGCACGTCATTGCGACATCCTCGTCGCCACGCCGGGCCGCTTGCTCGACTTCAACCAGCGCGGCGACGTGCATCTGGACATGGTTGAAGTGATGGTGCTGGACGAAGCCGACCGCATGCTCGACATGGGATTCATCCCACAGGTACGGCAGATCATTCGCCAGACCCCGCCAAAGTCCGAACGCCAGACTTTGCTGTTCTCCGCAACCTTCACCGAAGACGTGATGAATCTGGCCAAGCAATGGACCACCGACCCGGCCATCGTCGAAATCGAAATCACCAACGTCGCCAACGAGAACGTCGAGCAGCACATCTACGCCGTGGCCGCTGCCGACAAATACAAACTGCTCTACAACCTGGTCAACGACAACGGTTGGGAGCGGGTCATCGTGTTTGCCAACCGCAAGGACGAAGTACGCCGCATCGAAGAGCGCCTGGTGCGTGACGGCATCAACGCCGCGCAGCTGTCCGGCGACGTACCGCAGCACAAGCGCATCAAGACTCTGGAAGGTTTCCGCGAAGGCAAGATTCGCGTGCTGGTCGCCACCGATGTCGCCGGTCGCGGCATCCACATCGACGGCATCAGCCACGTGATCAACTTCACCCTGCCGGAAGTGCCGGACGACTACGTGCACCGCATTGGCCGTACCGGTCGCGCCGGCGCTGACGGTGTGTCGATCAGCTTTGCCGGCGAGGACGATTCCTACCAGTTGCCGTCGATCGAAGAAAAACTTGGTCGCAAGATCAGCTGCGAAACCCCGCCGACGCATCTGCTGCGTGCGGTTGAGCGAAAGCGTCCGCAGTAAGCTCCGCTATATGAGAAAGCGCAGCCGGAAACGGACTGCGCTTTTTTTATGCCCGATGGTTGCTCGCCAGAACTAAAAGTCCATAATGGAAAAATAAGTTTAGTTTCGGAGCGCGAAATGTCCAGTACGCCTTATGTGATCGATCAAGCCCAGGCCCATGAGCTATTGGCGCGTATCGATGTTCCGCAAATCCTGCGCAAGCTGTTCCGCGATCTGGCGGCCGGTAACGCCGTGCAGCCGGCGCAGCAATGGGTCGAGTTCCCCAAGGGCGCAGGCGACTTCATCAATTATCTGGGCGTGCTGGCTGAGGACGGCGTATACGGAGTGAAGACTTCGCCGTACATCGTCCGTGAGCAGGGTGCGCTGGTGACGGCATGGACATTGTTGATGTCGATGAAAACCGGCCAGCCGCTGCTGCTCTGTGATGCCGGCGAACTGACCACCGCGCGCACCGCCGCGACCACGGCAGTGGCGGTCGACGCCCTCGCCCCGTTGGACGCCCAGCGACTGGCAATCATCGGCAGCGGCAAGGTCGCTCAGGCGCATCTGCATTACGCCAAGGCGCTGCGCGACTGGCAGAGCATCAGCCTGTATTCGCCATCGCTGCTGGAAGATGCGGAAACACAGACTGTGTTGAAGTCCATCGCGCCGTCACTGAAGATTGCCGACAGCCGCGAGACCGCCATCTCCAATGCTGACGTGATCATGCTCTGCACCTCGTCTGCCGGGCCGGTGATCGATCCGGCGCAACTGCACAAACCGGCGCTGATCACCTCGATCAGCACCAACGCCCCGCGCGCCCATGAAGTACCGCCGCAAAGCCTCAACGACATGCAGGTGTTCTGCGACTATCGTCTGACCACGCCGGGTTCGGCAGGTGAGATGCTGATTGCCGCCGAACAGCATGGCTGGAGCAAGGATTCGATTGTCGGCGACCTCGCCGACTTGCTCAGCGAAAAAGTGCAGCGCCCGGGTTACCAGCGGCATGTGTTTTTCCGTTCGATCGGTCTGGGCCTGGAAGACATTGCCTTGGCCAATGCGGTTTATCACCTGCACCACTGACACCACACATCCCCTGTAGGAGCTGCCGAAGGCTGCGATCTTTTGATCCTGTTTTTTCAAGATCAAGATCAAGATCAAAAGATCGCAGCCTCGTTTCACTCGGCAGCTCCTACGGGGTTCTCGTTACCTGGGAGTTTTCATGAACCACGCAGATTTCATCATCATCGGCGGCGGGATTGCCGGCGCTTCTACCGGGTTCTGGCTGGCGCCGCACGGCAAAGTGATCGTACTCGAGCGTGAAACCCATCCCGGCTATCACTCCACCGGTCGCTCCGCCGCGCTGTACACCGCCGCCTACGGCACCGCACAGGTCCGCGCACTGACTCAGGCCAGCCGCGCGTTTTTCGACAGTCCTCCGAGCGGCTTCTGCGAGCACCCGCTGCTGACCCCACGCGGCGAAATGACCGTCGACTTCATCGGTGATCCCGCCGAACTGAACAACCAATACCTCAGCGCCAAAGCCACGGTGCCGCAGATGCAACTGCTCAGCGCCGACGAAGCCTGCGCGCGCCTGCCGATCCTGCGCCGGGACAAAGTCCACGGCGCGATCTACGACCCATCGGCCTGCGACATCGACACCGACGCGCTGCATCAAGGCTACCTGCGCGGCATTCGGCGCAATCACGGCGAAGTCCGCACCGATTGCGAGGTGCTCGGCTTGAGCCGCGATGCCGATGGCCTGTGGATCGTGCAGACCAACGGCGAGACATTCAGCGCACCGGTGCTCATCAACGCCGCCGGTGCCTGGGCCGACAAGATCGCTGCCCTGGCCGGAGCGCAGCCGCTGGGGCTGCAACCGAAGCGCCGCGCCGCATTTATCTTTGCCGGCCCGGAAGGCGTGGACACTCATCACTGGCCAATGCTGGTCAGCCTCGACGAATCCTTCTACATGAAGCCCGACGCCGGCATGTTTCTCGGCTCGCCGGCCAACGCCGATCCGGTCGAACCGCACGACGTGCAGCCGGAAGAACTCGACATCGCCATGGGCATCTATCAGATCGAAGAGGCCACCACGCTGACCATCCGCCGCCCGACCCGCACGTGGGCAGGCCTGCGCAGTTTCGTTGCTGACGGTGATCTGCTCAGCGGCTTCGATCCGCAGGTGCCGGGGCTGTTCTGGGTCGCCGCGCAGGGTGGCTACGGCATCCAGACGTCGCCGGCGATGGGCCAAGCCAGTGCGGCGCTGGTGCGCGGCGAGCCATTCCCTGAGCACCTGCATCAATTCGGTCTGGACAGCGCCATGCTCTCCCCGGCCCGACTGGCTTGATCGCATCGACTCGTCGAAAAGATTGCGGCACACTCGCAGCGCCCCGGCACAAGGGGCGCTGACGCTGCCTGGAGCTCCACTGTCATGACTGCCCCCGAATTCGACCCGGCGCTGGATAACTTCCGCGCCATCGCCGACGCCATCGCGACGCTGTTCTTTCCCCATTCCGAGGTGGTGCTGCACGACCTGCGCACGCAGAAGGTCGACTACATCGCCAACAACCTGTCCAAGCGCGAGATCGGCGACGATTCATCGCTGGAAGACATGCTCAGCGAGGATGTCAGCGACAGGAACATCGGCCCGTACGAAAAGCTCAACTGGGACGGTCAGAAAATTCGCAGCCTGAGCACCGTGCTGCGCGACAGCGAAAGCCGTCCGCTGGCGGTGCTGTGCATCAACCTGAATATTTCCCTGTTCGAGAACGCCAAGGCGGCGCTGGACCTGTTCCTGTCACCGAGCAAACTGATTCCGCAGCCGGACTCGCTGTTCCGTGATGACTGGCAGGAGCGCATCAACACCTTCCTCCACGCCTGGTTGCGCGAGCGGCAGTTGAGCCTGAATCTGCTGACCCGTGACCACAAACGCGAACTGGTGCTGGCGCTGCACGCCGAAGGCGCGTTCAAGGGCAAGAGCGCTTCGAACTACGTGGCCAATGTGCTGAACATGGGGCGGGCGACGGTGTACAAGCATTTGAAGGAATTGAAGGGCTGAATTCTGCGGTGACTCGTCCGGCCACATCGCTGGCAAGCCAGCTCCCACAGTAATTGTGTCACACACAAAATTTATGGCGACCGCTGAACCTGTGGGAGCTGGCTTGCCAGCGATAACGGACTGTCAATCGCCGTAGATATCGGTCTTGAAATACTTCTCGGAAATCTTCTGGTACTCGCCATTCGCGCGAATCCCGTCGATGGCGCTGTTCAACTGGCTGACCAGTTCACCGTTGCCCTTGCGCACCGCAATCCCCGCACCCTCGCCGACGTACTTCGGATCCTTCAGCTCCGGCCCGACAAACGCGTAACCCTTGCCGCGCGGCATCGACAGGAAGTCATTGAGCGGAATGGTGTCGGCAAAAATCGCATCAAGGCGCCCCGCCGCCAGGTCCATGTAGATTTCTTCGTTGTTGCTGTAGCGCTTGACGTTGATGCCCTTGGGTTCGAACACCTCGGTGGCATAACGATCGGTGGTGGTCGCGCGCTGCACGCCGATGTTCTTGCCTTTGAGGCTGGCGTACTGATCATCGACCGTAGCGCCTTCCTTCATCACCAGACGCGAAGAAGTGAAATAGTACTTGTGGCTGAAATCCACCGACTTCTTGCGATCTTCGTTGATGGTCATCGACGACAGCGCCATGTCGATCTTCTTCACTTTCAGCGAAGGAATCAGCCCGTCGAACTCCCCTTCAACCCACACGCATTTGACCTTCATCTGCGCACACAGGGCATTGCCGATTTCGTAGTCGAAACCGACGATTTCACCTTTGTCGGTTTTCGAAGCGAACGGTGGGTAAGCCGCTTCGATGCCGATGCGCAAGGTTTTCTCGGCGGCAAAGGTGCTGGCACAGGCCAGCAGGCTGAAGGCAAGGCCGGTGATGAGGGGGAGTTTCTTCATGTTCGTTCTCTCGCGGGTTGTTGTTGGTTTGGCGAAGAAGAGCAGCTACAAGCGGCAAGCTGATAGCTGCAAGACAGAAGCTTTTTTTGTACTTGGAAATCCATACTGGACTCATAGGTACAAGCCGTCAATCAGGGAGAAGAGAGTGCCTGCGAGGTTTTTGGGTGTTGCAGATGGCCTCATCGCTGGCAAGCCAGCTCCCACA
>NZ_WBRZ01000124.1:0-16125 GCF_008923895.1 Pseudomonas sp. GXM4 | reverse complement strand
TTTCGTTTTTTCATATGGCTTGTCCTCTAGGTCTTGTAAATCAAGGCTTTGACTTTTTTGGGATCAGATCGCAGATCAAAATGGTTGTCGGCGTGGGATATATATAATTAGCAGATGTGGAAGATATAGCGTCGTAGCGGATTGAGATCGGGATCTCAGTTAGATAAGGGAAGTTATCGATGAACGGTCGCAGAGCGGGCTGTTGGTGAGGGTGGGTTTACATTTTCTGAGACGAGTACAGGGCTGAAGGGCAATGGGATGAACACAGCCTGAATGGCCTCAAGTCGGCTCGGTTCGCCCCAAGCAGCGGGTTTCCTGGGCGATGCCCACCTAAGCTCGAGACACGGACGCTTCATCAGCAGGGTAGGACTGTCAACGTGGCATCTAGGGACGCCTGCTCCATTAGTCGAGAGGAACCTGTGGAACCGAACTGTTCTGTGTTGGGGTCACGCTCTTGGGGGGGGGGCAAGGACTCGCAGAGACTAGGTTGAGATCTGGATCGCACATGTATGCACCTCAAATCGACTGAGATATGTTCATTCGGCTACCGCACTTTCAACCCCACCCCTTTCTCTTTCTTTAGCCTAGTGGGTATGACTCCCATCGGTCTGAGTGTGCTGATCTCTCAGCAGTTCATTAGCCAAGCGAATAGCACTCGAGGATGGGCCTCTTTTGCCTATGAGGGGGCTGTAATAGCCGTGCAGCGCGCACCAGCCAGTTGGTTTTTTTTGTTGTCGGCTAGAAGACGTTGGTCGTTGGGCCTCAACCCACCTGTTGGGGGATTTGGGCTACCTGTTAACCAAGCGTAAAGGGAGGGAGAGCTTCGGGCTTGGCTTCTAGGAAACCTGGGACACAGTTGTCCATTTTTTTGAGGAATTCACAGGGATTAGTCAATCGGTAAAAACTCACGGGTGGTTCTGCACCTTGACCGTGTGCAGCGTGATGTCGACCACGTCGCCATCGGCACCGACTTGCGGCATCTCGATCCAGTCGCCGACGCGCAACATGTCGTTGCTGGTCAGTTGCACGCTGGCGACGAACGACAGCAGGGTGTCCTTGTAGACCAACAGAATCACCGCCGACATCGCACCCAGACCCGACAGCAGCAACAGCGGCGAGCGGTCGATCAGGGTGGCGACGATGATGATCGCGCCGAACACGTACAAAACCATTTTCGCCAGTTGCACGTAGCCTTTGATCGAGCGTGTACGCGCATGCTCGGTGCGCGCGTAGATGTCGAGCAGGGCGTTGAGCAGGGCGCTGACCGCCAGCAGCAGGAACAGGATGGTGAACGCCAGCGCGACGTTGCCGAGAAAATTCATCGCGGTTTTGCTCAGCTCCGGCACCAGGTGCAGGCCGAACTGGATCACCAGCGACGGCGTCATCTGCGCCAGTCGTTGAAACACCTTGTTGTGGCGAAAGTCGTTGATCCAGTGCAGCGCCGGTTGGCGGCCGAGCATGCGGCTGGCGTGCAGGATCAGGTAACGCGCCACTCGTCCGAGCACCAGCGCGATGACCAGCAGCACCAGCAGCGCCAGTCCCGATTGCAGAAGTGGGTGCTCTTCGAGCGTGCCCCAGAGGCCTTGGGCTTTGAGCCAGAGCTGTTTGATATCCATAAGCGGAACATTTCTTCTGTAAGACGCGAGGGCCGATTAGAGCATTTAAGACGCTGTGTATTGCAGCGAGTGACAAATCGGGCAACAAAAAAACCACTGATTGTCGCCGTTTGCACAAAGAAACTCGGCCTGAGCGCTCGAAACCGGTAACCTATGCAGCTGTTTTTTTGCATATCTTCGAGGTAGCACCCGTGTTTTCCCAATTCGCCCTGCACGAACGCCTGCTCAAAGCCGTGGCCGAGCTGAAATTTGTCGAGCCAACGCCAGTGCAAGCCGCGGCCATCCCGCTGGCGCTCCAGGGGCGTGATCTGCGGGTGACGGCGCAAACCGGTAGCGGCAAAACCGCCGCTTTCGTCCTGCCGATCCTCAATCGCCTGATCGGCCCGGCGAAGATCCGCGTCAGCATCAAGACGCTGATCCTGCTGCCGACCCGTGAACTGGCCCAGCAGACCTTGAAGGAAGTCGAACGCTTCTCGCAGTTCACCTTCATCAAGTCCGGCCTGATCACTGGCGGCGAAGACTTCAAGGTGCAGGCGGCAATGCTGCGCAAAGTGCCGGACATCCTCATCGGCACCCCGGGGCGGATGATCGAGCAGCTCAATGCCGGCAACCTCGACCTGAAAGAAGTCGAAGTGCTGGTGCTCGACGAAGCCGACCGCATGCTCGACATGGGTTTCGCCGAAGACGTGCAGCGTCTGGTCGATGAATGCCCGAACCGTCAGCAGACCATGCTGTTCTCCGCCACCACCGGCGGTTCCGGCCTGCGCGAGATGATCGCCAAGGTCCTGAACAACCCGGAGCACCTGCAGCTCAACGCCGTCAGCCAGCTCAACTCGACGACTCGTCAGCAAATCATCACCGCCGACCACAATCAGCACAAAGAGCAGATTGTGAACTGGCTGCTGGCCAACGAGACCTACCAGAAGGCCATTGTCTTCACCAATACCCGCGCCATGGCCGACCGCATTTACGGCCGCCTCGTGGCGCAGGAATACAAGGCGTTCGTGCTGCACGGTGAGAAAGACCAGAAGGATCGCAAACTGGCGATCGATCGTCTGAAGCAGGGCGGTGTGAAAATCCTCGTCGCGACCGACGTTGCGGCACGTGGTCTGGATGTAGATGGTCTGGATCTGGTGATCAACTTCGATATGCCACGCAGCGGCGACGAATACGTACACCGCATCGGTCGTACCGGCCGCGCCGGCAACGACGGTCTGGCGATCTCGCTGATCTGCCACGGCGACTGGAACCTGATGTCGAGCATCGAGCGCTACCTGAAGCAGAGCTTCGAGCGCCGCACCATCAAGGAAGTCAAAGGCACCTACGGCGGACCGAAAAAGGTCAAGGCCTCGGGCAAAGCCGTCGGCGTGAAAAAGAAAAAGACTGACGCCAAGGGCGACAAAAAGAAAACCGCCGCCAAGACGCCGACCAAGCGCAAGAGCGTGAACCGGCCGAAGCCGGATTCCCTTGTCAGCAGCGACGGCATGGCCCCGCTCAAGCGCCGCAAGCCAGCCGAGCCAGCGGCTGAATAACGCGTTCTAAACGCATAAAAAAACCGGACATTGTCCGGTTTTTTTTCGTCTCAATTGTCGGCTTTCTTCTCCGCCGACCCCAGTTCCTTCAAACGCTGATCGATCAGCTGGCACTTGTCCGGCAGATCCGCGCTGGCCGTGTCCAGATCCATTTTCTGCAACTCGGCGTTGATCTCCTTGGCCTTTGCCGGATTCTGCTCGGTGAGCCTGGAGACTTCCTTGGCCAGTTGTTCGCGTTTGATCGTCGCCTCTTCCGGCGTGCAGGCCCAGACGGGCAGGGCGCAGGCAAGGGTGGCGGCGAGGGACAGCTTGATCAGGGTTTTCATGGGCAGGCCTCAGTTCCGGTTAAGGCGGGTTGAACGGTTGAGGTCTGAAGCACCGGAAAAGTTCCTTGTTGAAACGTTTGACGATTAAATCGTGTCACCAAATAGTGGTGATCTTCAGAAAAATACCGCGATCAAGCGAAAAGCCGCGTCCCAGAGCGTTATTGAAAAAAGCGTGTTGGTGACTTGTTGACGTCAGAATGATGGCACTCTACTATCAGGGTGTCACATTGATGTCAGTGTGTGTTTTCGAGGGACTGAAAGCATTTGTCGCAGACTAATTCTGCGTTCGTTTTCGCTAGCCTTGGACGTTCTGACCAAGGCGAACCCTCCCCAATTTGTCATGCGTTGTTACCGGCCGGTTCATTTATGGCCGGGTATGGATCGTTTTGTCTGTCGATTTTGCCGATCAATCCGCTGCATGAGACCCACAACATGGATGTCCGCCACCACTCCTCTATCGTGCAACCACGCCGCGACGCCCTCCAAGACGGCGCGCATTTCTGCGGGATGCCCAAGCGCGGGCTGGCGTTCCTGCTGGCCAACGTCATGTTCTGGCAACCGATGTGGGCACAGGCCGACGGCATTGTAGTGGCCAACCCGAATACGTCTTTGGATCGCGCCGGTAACGGCGTGCCGATCATCAACATTGCCACGCCCAATGCCAGCGGTCTGTCGCACAACCAGTTTCATGATTACAACGTTGGGGCCCAGGGCGTCATCCTCAACAACGGCTCGACACAGACTTCCGCCACCCAACTGGGCGGGCACATCATCGGCAACCCTAACCTGAAGAGCAGCGGTTCGGCGCAGGCGATTCTCAACGAGGTCATCAGTGGCAACCCGAGCCAATTGCGCGGCTACACCGAAGTGGCGGGGCAGGCAGCGCGGGTCATCGTCGCCAACCCGTACGGCATCACCTGCAACGGCTGCGGGTTTATCAACGCACCACGGGTGACGTTGACCACTGGTAAGCCGGTACTCGAGAACGGTCGGCTGGATCGCTTTCAGGTTGATCAAGGTTCTGTGGTCATCGAAGGTACCGGGCTTAATGCGAGCAACGTTGATCATTTCGAAATCATCACCCGCAGCGCAAAGATCAACGCGCAACTTCAGGCACAGAATTTGACGATTGTTGCCGGGCGCAACGACGTCAACGCACAAACCCTCGACGCCACCGCCCGCGCCGACGATGGCAGCGCCCAGCCGCAACTGGCCATCGACTCTGCGGCACTCGGTGGCATGTACGCCGGGGCGATCAAACTGGTCGGCACCGAGGCCGGGGTCGGGGTGAAACTCGATGGCAAACTCATCGCCAGTGGCGGTGATATTCAGCTCGATGCCAACGGTCAGTTGAGTCTGGCCGATACGTCCGCGACGGGCGCGGTCAACGTCAAAGCCGCCAGTCTCGATGCCCGCGGCCCGGTTTACGCCGGCACCAGCGCCAACATGCAAACCCAAGACAATCTGACCAACCGCCAGACCCTCGCGGCCCGCGACAACGTCTCCCTCAGCGCCGGCGGCCAACTGACCAACACCGGTGCCATCGAAGCCGGTGTCAACGCCGATGGCAGCCGTAACACAACTGGTGATCTGAGCCTCATCGCAAAGACCCTCGACAACACCGGTAAAAGTCTGACCGCCAGCCGTAACCTGACGGTGAGCGCCGCGCAGAGCCTGAACAACCAGGGTGGCCGCCTCAGTGGGCAAACCACCGTCATCACGGCGGCAGCACTGAACAACAGTAACGGCGAGATTGCCAGCAGCGGTACCACTCGGCTCAACGCCGGTTCGGCGAACAACCGCAGCGGTCAAGTTCTTGGCGATCTGGGCCTGGATATCGACCTCAGCGGTGCCATGGACAACCGAGACGGCGTGCTCGGTTCCGCAAAGTGGGTGAGTTTCAGCGCAGCCAGTCTGGATAACCGAGATGCCGGTGCGCTGGTCAGCGATGGTGGGTTGAGCGTGCGTGTCAGCGGATTGCTCGACAACCGTAACAAGGGCGAGATTACTGCCAAAGGCGCCATCGATGCGCAGACCGGTAGTCTCGACAACCGCGATGGCAAAGTCATTGGCAAAACCACCTTGGTACTGCGCAGTGATTCGGCGGATAACCGCGTCGGAACGATTCAGGCTGATCAGCAAGTGACGCTGAGTGTCGGTCAGTTCGACAACCGCGACAAAGGCAAGGTCAGCGGCAAGGCCGCGATCGCTTACTCCGGCATACGTCTGGATAACAGCGGCGGCTTGATCAGTGCTGTCGGCCCGGTCACGCTCACGATTGCCGAGGTGCAAAACGCGCTGGGGCGTATTTCCAGTCAGGGTGATCTGCTCGCCACGATTGGTCTTTTGCAACAGCAGGGCGGTGCACTGGTGGCGCAGGGCAACCTGAGCCTCACCGGCAAGACCCTCGATAACCGCAACAACGGGTTGGTGGGAACCACGAAAGCATTGACGGTGAATGTCGAAGAGATCGACAACCGCGCCGGGGAGTTCTCTGCCAGCGAGTCATTGACCATCACCGGACAGCATCTGAACAACGCCGACGCCGGCAAGGTGCTCGCTGGCAAGAACCTGACGCTGGCAGTCGCTTCCGTCAACAACCAGAACCAAGGCTTGATCAGTGTCAAAGGGGCGGCGACGCTGAAGGGCCGCGTGCTGGATAACAGCAACGGCAATTTCGACAGTCTCAACGGCTTGGACATTGCACTTGACGAAGCCTTGCTCAACGTCCAGGGCCTCGTCAGCAGCGAGGGTGCACTGACCATTCGTGCCGGTCGTATCGACAACAGTGCCGGGAGTCTGGGCAGTGCCGGTGAGCTGCTGTTGCACAGTCGTGGCGATCTGCTCAATCAAGCGGGTTCGATCAGCACTGACAGCACTTTGACCCTCAAAAGCGACCGTCTCGATAACAGCCAGAAAGGTTTGATCTCCAGCAAGGCAGTCGCCCGACTTGACAGCGGCGACTTCGATAACAGCCATAGCGGTCAGATGATCAGTGGTGCTGCGCTGGATATCAAGGCCAAACAGGTCAACAACGGCTCAGGACGAATCGCCAGCCAGCAGGCCTTGACGATGTCTGTCAGCGGGCTGGATCAGCAGGGCGGTGAACTGTTCAGCAAGGCCGATCTGACCCTTGATCTGAACCACGGCCAGTTGAACAACCAGAAAGGTCTGATCAACGCACCCGGTGCGTTGTTGCTGAAAAACCTCAACGGCGTGAACAACCAGGGCGGTGAAATTTCCAGTCAGCAAGCCTTCACGCTGGCAGCGCATGACCTCGATAACAGCAGTGGCAAACTGCTCAGCCAGCGGGATCTGACGCTGCGGATCGAGCAAGCGCTGAACAACATCAAAGGCATTATGGCCGGTGCATCACTGGACAGTCATAGCGACAGTCTCGACAACCACGAAGGCTTGATCAGCAGTCGCGGCGAGTTGTTGCTGGTCACCGACAAAACCCTTGCCAACCAGCTCGGTACAGTCATTGCCGACGGACAACTCACGCTTACTGCGCAGACTCTGGATAACGCCAGTGGCAACATCGCCGGCAAGTCCGATGCCACCGTCAACGCAAAGAGCCTGAATAACCAGAAAGGCCAGATGATTGCCACCGGCGTCCTCGGTCTGACCGCCGAAACACTCGATAATCGCCTGGGTGGTCTTTTGGGGGCCACGCAGGCCCTGACTATCAATAGCGGCGAGATAGATAATCGTGGAGGCGAAATCACCAGCCACTCGACCGTGGCGATTGCCGCCGACAAAGTCGACAACAGCGATGCCGGACAGATTTTCTCGGGTCAGGCGCTCACGCTGACAATCGATCAGCTGCGCAATCGCAACAGCGGTCTGATCAATTCCCGATCCCTGCTCGATTTGCACGGACGCGTGCTGGATAACAGCGGTGGCAATCTGTTCAGCCTGCAGCAGGCGCACCTGGATCTGAGCGGTGCATTCGACAACAGCCACGGCAAGGTCAGCAGCGAACGCCAGTTGACGGTCAAAACGGCGCAACTGAGCAACACCCAGGGCAGTTTGTCGAGCGCTGAAGATCTGACGCTCGACAGTCAGGCCGCGGTCGATAATCAGGGCGGTTCACTGGTGACCGATGGCGCGCTCAAGCTCGCCAGTACCCGTCTGGATAACAGTCACAACGGCACGATCAGCGCCAAGGGCGCGGTGACGGTCAACACCGGAATGTTTGACAATAGTCAGTCCGGGCAACTCAACAGCGCCAGCACGCTGGATCTGCAGGCCACTCTGGTCAATAACGGTGACCGAGGACGTATCGGCAGCGAAGATGCGCTGACCGCATCGGTGACCGGCCTTGACCAGCAGGGCGGCCAATTGTTCAGCAAAACCAGTCTGAGCCTGGACATGAACAATGGCCAGTTGAACAACCAGAATGGCTTTATCAACGCGCCCGGTGCCTTGCTGCTCAAACAACTGAACGGCGTCAATAATCAGGGGGGCGAGATTTCCAGCAAACAAGCCTTCACCTTGACTGCGCAAAGTCTGGATAACAGCAACGGCAAGCTGTTAAGCAGCCAGGGTCTGACGTTACGCATTGCCAATGCGCTGAATAACGTCAAAGGCGTCATCGGTGCGACGTCGATTGACGTGCGCAGCGGCAGTTTGAACAACAGCGGTGGCAGCCTGGATAGCCGAGGCAATTTTGATCTGGCCGTCGACGGCATGTTGCGCAACGATGCCAGTGGCGTGATCAACGCCGATACGGCGCTGCACATCAGCAGCGGCGATTTGAACAATGATGGCGGGATGATATTGGCGGTGGACGCCATCAAGTTAAACGCCATGGCGATGAACAACCGTAACAACGGTCTGATCAACAGCCGGGGGACTTTGTCACTGACCGGAACCACTCTGGATTCCAGCAACGGCGGCGAGGTGTCGGCCAAGGACGATATCCATCTCGCGCTGAACGCGTTGACCCAGAATAGCGGCCGGCTGCTGGGGGAAAAGGCCGTCACGGTGAACCTGGCCGGTGGTGACCTCGACAACCGCAACGGTTTGCTCACAGCCAACGGCTTGCTGACCCTTGAACGTCTGCGTGATCTCAATAACGACAGTGGCGAAATCTCCAGCAGCCTCGGATTCGACGTGGTTGCACGGACCGTGATCAACAACGCTGGCAAATTGATCAGCAGCCAGAAACTGACCGTCGACGGTACGGCTCTGGTCAACCGCAACGGCCTGATTTCAGGTTGGGAAGGTCTGATCGTCAAAGGTGCCAGCCTCGATAACCGCGCCGGTGGCACGCTCTCCAGTCGCAACGGCAATGTGCGCGTGGCACTGCAGGGCGAACTGCTCAACAGCGGTTCTGGCGCGCTGGTCAGTCATGGCACGCTGAACGTTTCGGCCGGCAGTCTGGACAATAGCGACAAGGGCATTATCAGCAGTGGCGAGGGCCAGACACTGGCAGTGGATGGAACGCTGAGTAACGCTCAGGGCGGTCTGATCGACAGCGGCGCGACACTGAATATCAACAGTGGTGCACTGAGTAACGTCGGCGGTACGGTCAATGCGCAACAGGCGATCGAGGTCAGCGCGACAGGGCTGGACAACCGTAACGGGCAGATCGTCAGTGATGCGGCGATCAACCTCAAGCTTTCCGGACAACTGAACAACAGCGCCGGCAAACTGGCCGGCGCGGGGCCTTTGAGCATCAAAGGCGTTACCGATCTGGGCAACCGCAACGGTCAACTGATCAGCCAGAGCACGCTGGACCTGCAGACGCAGTCGCTGGACAACAGCGACAAGGGCACCCTTGCCGCCAGCGGCGAGCTGACCATCAGTGCCAGTGGGGCGGTGCTCAATCATGCCGATGGCTTGATCTACAGCCAGACCGCCGGCCTGGTACTCAAGGCCAACAGTCTGAGCAACGCCAAAGGCGCGATCCAGAGCCAGAACGGTTTGACGCTTGATGTCATCGCCGACCTCGATAACCAGAGCGGCAGAATCATTGCTGAAACCGGCGCTGTCAGTGTCAACGCGGCCAGCATTGACAACCGTGGCGGCGTGCTGGCGAGCATAAAAGGCCTGTTGGAAGCACGCACTGTTGGCGTCCTGCGCAACGGCGTCGACCTGAATAACAACCGGCAGGGCGGCATCATTCAGGCGCAGGGCCTCAAAGTCACCGCTCTGGCCGGGTTGAGCAACAGCGGCGGGCGGATTTCGGCGCAGGCCGCGGATTTGAGCATTACCACGGCGGCGATGGATAACAGCAACGGCGGTATTTACGCAAAAAACCTGCTCAGCGTGAGTGGTAGCCGACTGGACAACAGTGTCGGTCAAATCGCTGCTAATCGTATCGATCTGGCTCTGCTCAACGATTTGAACAACCGCGGCGGTGTCATCGAAAGTGACACCATCCTGACAGTCCAGGCGGCCAGTCTGGATAACCAGACCGGCAAGCTGCGCTCGCTGAGCAACAGCGGCAAAACCGTGTTCCAGATTGGCGGACTGCTAGACAATCGCAACGGCGTAGTGGAAACCGGCAACACCGATTTGACGCTGGCCGTCGGCAGCTTTCAGAACAGCGGCGGGCAACTGCTGCATCTGGGCGAGGGCACGTTTGACATTTCCACAGCCAATGTCACCGGCGCAGGCGGCAGCATCGTCACCCGCGGCGGGCTCACACTCAATGCTGATAGCTGGAGCAACTCCAGCGTGATTCAGGCAGGCCGGCTGAACGTGAACGTCAACAATTTCAGCCAGACTGCCAGTGGTCAGATATTGGCATCCACGCACCTGCAAGGGCGCGGTGGCAACTGGAACAACGACGGCTTGATCGCCAGTGACGGCACGCTGGATGTGCAACTGACCGGCAGTTACGGCGGCAATGGCCGGGTTTCAAGCGTAGGTGACCTGACGCTTGGCGCGGCGCAACTGACTGTCAACGAGGCTGCCAGTGTGGCTGGAGGCGGTTTGACCAAGCTCAATGTGGGCGGCCCGTTGACCAATATGGGCCGGCTCACCTCCGCCGATGCAATGGAAATCAGAGCCGGTACGGTCATTAATCTCGGCACCCTGGCCAGTGCCAAAAACATGTTGATCAACGCGCAGAACCTGAGCAACAACCGCATCCGCGTCAATCAGGGTTCACTGCTGTTCAGCGGTGGTCATATGAATCTGCAGGTCGGCACCCTGACCAACACCTACAGCGACCTCTACAGCCTGGGTGACATCAATGTACTGGGTTACAACGGCGCCGACCGTGCAGGCCGGGTTGACAACCTGTCCGGGCGCATCGAGTCCACCGGCGACATGTCGCTGAAGTCGGCAGTCGTCAACAACAAGATGGAAAACTTCAGCGTCACCACCACCGAGGGCGATTCTTCGTCCATCGGTGTGCGCTGCTTCAACTGTGATTCAGCCCGGCCCAAGCACATGGAGGACGTTGATTCACACCTGGTCTGGCAGCAAACGTTCAACGTCACAGTCTCGGGGGATGCCGATGCATCCAGCATCACCGCCGGACGTAACCTGAGCGTCACCGGGTCAGAATTCATCAACTCCAACTCCACGGTGTCCGCGTCGTCCGACATCACCATCAATGTCGATACGTTCAACAACTCCGGAAGTTCACTGGGCAGCTATTCGTCGCTCAAGTACATCACCAACAGCGCGCCCAAGCCCGAGTTGTGGGATCAGATCGTCAATTACAACAGCCACAATGACGCGGGCTACAACAAGGACATCCGTTTCTGGACGGCCGGTGGCGTAGAGTCCCAAGTGACACCCTGGATCAGAAACAACCCGCATGTTGGGGAAATCCGGACACAGTACATCGGCACGTATTCGAATGATGTGTGGGGTGGCGGCGATATCGTCTTCGGAGCCTCCCAATATGCTTCGGGTGTTCGCGTGCAGGCGCCGGCGGAAATCATCAACGCCACGCCGTTCCAGACGGTCATTACCGAGTCGGCGGGGAAGACCTACGTCCCGGCGATTGTGCAGGCCGGTGGCAACGTAGCGATCAACGCGACCAACAACATCAGTAATGGCGAGCTGAAGTCGTTCAGTGCAACCGCGGCAGGCCCGGGAAAGACAGCCGACACGCGCGCGGGGGGTGGGGCCAAACCTACCGTTATCAGCCTCAACCGCCAGTTGCCGCCAGACCTTGCGCAGCAACAAGTCAACCCGTTGGCCTCCCCCGGGTTCGCATTGCCGAGCGGGCAGAACGGCCTGTTCCGCTTGAGCGGTCAAGGTGCCAGTTCAGAAAGCGCGGCGCCGCTGCCCGGTGGTTCGCAGAACTGGACGATTGGCGGCGCCTCGGTCACGCAGACTCTGCGTCAGGTTGATGTGCCGGGCGGCGGACGGACACTGACGTTCGACGCGATCAACGCGGTCGGCGTGACTGATCGGCAACTGAGCACAGTCGATCGTAAAAGCGCAGATCCGAGCAGCGGCCAGAGCGCCATTGATACCAGCGTTCAGTTCGGCGGCGGCCCGTCGGGCGGCACACCGAGCACTTCGCTCAAGGACAACGCCAGCCAGACACTGGCCCGGGTTCAGGGGTTGCCCGATACCCGGGCCCCTTCGAACGCGCATAAGTATCTGATTGAAACCAACCCGGTCCTGACCGAGCTTAAGCAGTTCATGAGTTCCGATTATCTGCTGGCCAACCTCGGTTACGATCCCGACCAGAGTGCCAAGCGCCTGGGCGATGGTTTGTACGAACAGCGCTTGATCCAGCAGGCGGTGGTCGAGCGCACCGGGCAGCGATTCATCGATGGTCAGACTTCCGATGAAGGCTTGTTCAAGTACCTGATGAACAATGCCATTGCCAGCAAGGATCAGCTCAATCTGTCGGTCGGGGTGACACTCACCGCCGAGCAGGTGGCGGCGCTGACCCACGACATCGTCTGGCTCGAAGAACACGAAGTGAATGGCGAGAAAGTGCTGGTGCCGGTGCTCTATCTGGCGCAGGCCAATAATCGCCTGGCGCCCAATGGCGCGTTGATCCAGGGCACCAACGTGAAACTGATTGCCGGCGAGGATCTGCATAACACCGGCACCCTGCGTGCCAGTAATAACCTGACCGCAGCCGCTGGCAATGACTTGGTCAACAGCGGCCTGATCGAGGCGGGCAACCGTCTCGATTTACTGGCTGGTAACAGCATCGTCAACCAATCGGGCGGCATCATCACCGGGCGCGATGTCAATCTGGTCGCGGTCAAGGGCGACATAATCAACGAGCGCACGGTGACCAGCAGCGGTTTTGCCTCACAGGGCTACTCGCAGCATCGTGAGTACCTCGACAATGCATCGCGCATCGAGGCCAGCAATGATCTGAAAGCCAGTGCCGGCCGCGACTTCATCAGTACCGGCAGCGCCCTGACCAGTGGGCGCGATACCGTGATCGAGGCGGGACGCGACGCGAGCATCGTATCGGCGCAAAGCAACAACTCCGCGTTTACCGGCGCCACTACCAGCAGCGTTCACCAGGTCGGTTCGACTGCAACGGCCGGTCGGGATTTGACGGTCAATGCCGGTCGGGATCTGTCGGTGATTGGCAGTCAGATCAGCGCCCAGCGTGATATCGGCATGAGCGCCGACCGTGATCTGTTGATCGCCTCGGCCGAAGAGGAATCCCACTCCTATTACAAATCGAAAAAGGTCACCGCGCAGGAAGACCACATCGATCAGATTGCCAGTTCAATCAGTGCCGGTGGCAAGGCCGGGTTCACCTCAGGTAAAGACCTGACCGTGGTGTCGAGCCGGATCACCGCTGGCGACGAAGCCTATCTGTTCGCCGGCAACGACATCAACGTGCTGGCTGCCGAGGATTATGACTATTCGCTGTACGACAAAAAGAAAAAAGGCAGTTTGGGACGCAAGGAAACCCGGCGTGACGAGGTGACCACGGTTACCCACATCGGCAGTGAAATCAGCAGTGGCGGCGATCTGACGATCGCCAGTGGCGGTGATCAGCTCTATCAGGCAGCCAGCCTGAAGGCTGGCAAGGACCTGACCATCAGCAGCGGCGGTGACCTGAGCTTCGAGAGTGTCACCGACCTGAAAAAGGAGAGCCACGAGAAAAGCAAGAGCAGTCTGGCCTGGACCTCGGCCAAAGGCGCCGGGCAGACCGATGAAAGTATTCGCCAGAGTCATTTGCTGGCGGCCGGTGACATCGTTATCAAGGCGGCCGGCGACATTCGTATCGACGTCAAGGAAGTCACCCAGAAAACCGTGGCCGATAGCATCGATGCGATGGTCAAGGCTGACCCGCAACTGGCATGGCTCAAGGACATGCAGAACCGCGGCGACATCGACTGGCGCATGATCAAGGAAGTGCATGACCAGTGGGATTACGAAAGTTCCGGCATGGGCATGGGCGCCGCGATTGCCGTGGCGATCATTGTTACGGTGTTGACGGCGGGCGCAGCGAGCGCGGCAGTCGGCGGCACTCTGGCGTCCGGTACCGGATCGACCTTCGCGGCAGCGACAGCGACCACCGCTGCCGGCGTTGGCAACGTTGCCTTGACTGCGGTGATTACCTCAATGGCCAGTACGGCGGCGGTCAGCGCCATCAACAACAAGGGCAATCTCGCTGACACACTCAAAGACGTGCTTTCGGAAGAAAACATCAAGAGTTATGTCACGGCGGCGATCATTGCCGGCGCCGGTTCCTATACCAACACTTGGGGGAAAGTGGTCGGGCCGCAGGGCAACCTGATCACTCAAAGTGTCACCGAGCGACTCAAGGCTTATGCGGTCAATACCGCACTCAAGGGGCTGCTGACTGGCGACGGCAGCGACAAGTCTTGGCTGACCATTGCCGGCACGGGGGCGCTGGCAGAAATCTATGCGTACTGGACCGGTCGTGGACCGGACATCCGCCCAGGCGAAGATCGCCCAGGTGGCCCGGAATTCACGCAGCTTGAAGATGGTCTGGTGCCTCGCGAATGGATCAATGGCGAATGGGTCGAGGGCAAGAATATTGGTCTGAATAAAGAGTGTGCATCGTTGCTGGCTGTCTGCCACGGCACTTTGATCAGTAATATTGCCAACTCGGTACCGGGGATGAATGCCTTTGCCACCTTGCATGATACTTGGATGGATAAGCTGATCATTGCCAAAGGTGGCATGGATATGACGCTGATTGAAAACCTCGGCACCATGCCCCCGGCATTGGTTGTCAACTATGGTGCGCTATATGACCAGTATCGGCCATTGATTGAACAGACCAAGCGGGAAGCCAGGCAATGACACCGTCGCCTGTAGTAGTACTCGGGCTCAGCCCGGGTACTTCCGGTTGCGGCTGCCCTGTCGATTACTGACGATGGCAGCAGTCTGATTGGTTGCCGCCTTCATACCGATCATGATGCCGCACCCATTCCATGATCTCGTCTTCATTCCTGCCCTTGGGCGTCAGATCCAGATAGTGGTAAGCGCCAACCAGCATGTCCAGACCGCGCGCGTATGTGGAATAGGTGTGGAAAATCTCCCCTTTGTCGTTGCGATAAAACACGCTCAACCCCGGCATTTCTTCCTCGGCGCTGTCGGTTTTTTCGTAGTTGTAGGTAGCCTTGCCCTCGGCGACGTCTTCAGCCCGGGCGCAGACGCCGAAGTCGTAATTGAAATCGCAACCTTCTGACGAAACCCAGTCGAACTTCCAGCCCATCCGCTTTTTGAAATCCTGAAACTCGTTGAACGGCGCATGGGAAACTGCAACCACCGCGACGTCGTGATGGGCCAGGTGCTGGTTGGCGCCGTCGATGTGGTCGCTGAGGAACGAGCAGCCCTGGCAGCCTTGCTCCCAGCCTTTGGCGAACATGAAATGGTAGATGATCAACTGGCTGTTGTTGCCAAACAGGTCGTTGAGCTTGAGCTCGCCGTTCGGCCCTTGAAAATGATAGTCCTTGTCGACTTTCTCCCACGGCAGGGCGCGGCGCTCGGCGCTGAGGCGATCGCGTTCCCGGGTGAAGGCTTTTTCGCGGGCCAGATGCTGCTGACGGGCGGCGAGCCATTCTTTGCGCGATACTACCGGATGGTTTGTAACGTTCATGACCATGTCTCCTGCGAGTTGAACCGGCTGTTTCAGCCTAGTCGTTCATCGTGCGAGGGAATCGACAGCCGCCGGTCGGTCGGGTCCGGAAATACTGCTGAACGGCTGCGCAGCGCTTCGGTCACAACCTTGAAAGCGGCACAAAATCACCCGCACCGGAGGTTGGATCAGGATGACGACTTATAACTGGGATTTGATTGAACGTTTGCTGCATGAAGTGCAGAACAGCGCTGGCCAAAGCTTCGCTCCCCGCGCTTATGCCGAAGATCATGCGGCCGAGAAAGCCAGCGCCGGCGAGCCGATCGACAATCTCGATCACTTGAAAACCCTGGCCTGTGATTATGAAAAGCTCTTGCTGGAGCGCGGATTCATCGAGCCGCGGCCGGATCACGAGGGCAGTACTGGCAACAACTTCATTCTGACCCCGCGCGGCTCCAGCCTGTTGAGCCTGATCGACAGCAGCATCCCCGGCAACGACCACCCGCGTCAGGTGCTGGATGAGCAGCAGGATGCGCTGGATGAGGTGACGTTTGATGAAGTCGCCTCAAAGGCTCAAATCGCCTGAGCCAGTGAAATACGCCCTGTGGGAGCGAGCCTGCTCGCGAAAACGGTCTGTCAGT
>NZ_WBRZ01000123.1:0-16150 GCF_008923895.1 Pseudomonas sp. GXM4 | reverse complement strand
AGCGGCCCTAGATTTTTGGGGGTGCTTCGCCCCCCAGCGGGGATAAATCCCCTCGCCACAAGTCCCATTCCTGCATCGATCTTTATGTGGGCCCGGTTTTTTCTGTGAATATTGAAGAGAAAGGAGTGACACCATGCTGGTGATGCGCCCCGCGCAAATGGCTGATCTGGGCGAGGTACAGCGTCTGGCTGCGGACAGCCCGATTGGTGTCACTTCCTTGCCGGATGACGTGGAACGTCTGAGCGACAAGATCGCCGCGAGCGAAGCTTCGTTTGCCGCCGAAGTGAGCTTCAACGGTGAAGAGAGCTACTTCTTCGTTCTTGAAGATTCCACTACCGGCAAACTGGTCGGCTGTTCGGCCATCGTCGCTTCCGCCGGTTATTCGGAGCCGTTCTACAGCTTCCGCAACGAGACTTTCGTCCACGCCTCCCGCGAGCTGAAGATCCACAACAAGATCCACGTGCTCTCGCAGTGCCACGACCTGACCGGCAACAGCCTGCTGACCAGTTTCTATGTGCAGCGCGAGCTGGTCGGATCGCCGTGGGCCGAGCTCAATTCCCGTGGCCGTCTGCTGTTCGTCGCCAGCCACCCGGAGCGTTTTGCCGATTCGGTGGTGACCGAGATCGTCGGTTACAGCGACGAGAATGGCGATTCGCCGTTCTGGGATGCGATCGGGCGCAACTTCTTCGACCTCAACTACGCCGAGGCCGAGCGCCTGTGCGGGCTGAAAAGCCGCACCTTCCTTGCCGAGCTGATGCCGCATTACCCGATCTACGTGCCGCTGCTGCCGGATTCCGCCCAAGAGGCGATGGGCCAGGTGCACCCACGGGCGCAGATCACCTTCGACATCCTGATGCGCGAAGGCTTCGAGACTGATCATTACATCGACATCTTCGACGGCGGCCCGACCCTGCATGCTCGCGTGTCGGGGATCCGTTCGATCGCCCAGAGCCGCGTGGTGCCGGTGAAGATCGGCGAGCCGGTCAAAGGCGCCGGGCGTCAGTACCTGGTGGCCAACGCGCAGTTGCAGGATTATCGCGCGGTGCTGCTGGAGCTGGATTACGCGCCGGGCAAACCGGTGACGCTGGATATGGAAGCAGCCGAAGCCCTGGGCGTCGGTGAAGGTGCCAGCGTGCGCCTGGTGGCGGTTTAACGCCTTAGCGAGTTTCACGGGTGGCGCGAGCGGCCCGTTTGAGGAGATAGCATGATTGTTCGTCCCGTACGCAGCAGCGATTTATCCGCGCTGATCGACCTGGCCCGCAGCACCGGCACCGGCCTGACCACATTGCCGGCCAACGAAGAGCGCCTGACCCACCGGGTCGGCTGGGCCGAGAAGACCTTTCGCGGCGAAGCCGGGCGTGGCGATGCCGACTATCTGTTCGTGCTCGAAGACGATGACGGCCGCGTGGTGGGGATTTCCGCCATCGCCGGCGCGGTTGGTCTGCGCGAGCCCTGGTACAACTTCCGCGTCGGTCTGACGGTCAGCGCTTCGCAAGAGCTGAACATCTACCGCGAAGTCCCGACGCTGTTTCTGGCCAACGACCTGACCGGCAATTCCGAGCTGTGCTCGCTGTTCCTGCACGCCGATTACCGCAACGGTCTCAACGGCCGGATGCTGTCCAAGGCGCGCATGCTGTTCATCGCTGAGTTCCCGGAGCTGTTCGGTAACAAGATCATCGCCGAAATGCGTGGCGTGTCCGATGACGCCGGGCGCTCGCCGTTCTGGGAAAGCCTCGGCCGCCATTTCTTCAAGATGGAATTCAGCCAGGCCGATTACCTGACCGGCGTCGGCAACAAGGCGTTCATCGCCGAACTGATGCCGAAATTCCCGCTGTACACCTGCTTCCTCTCGCCGGACGCGCGCAACGTCATCGGCCAGGTGCACCCGGATACCGAGCCGGCACTGGCCATGCTCAAGAGCGAAGGTTTCAGCTATCAGGGTTACGTCGACATCTTCGACGCCGGCCCGGCCATCGAATGCGAAACCAGCAAGATCCGAGCGGTGCGTGACAGCGAAGCGCTGGTGCTGGCCGTCGGCACGCCGGGCGATGACGCCACGCCGTTCATCATCCACAACCGCAAGCGCGAGGATTGCCGCATCACGGCTGCGCCAGCGCGACTGGCTGCGGGCACCCTGGTGGTCGATCCGCAGACCGCGAAACGTCTTCAACTCAGCGCCGGCGATCAGGTTCGCGCCGTGGCGCTGTCCGCTGCACGGGAGTCGAAATAATGAATTCGCTATACATCGCAGGTGAGTGGCTGGCCGGTCAGGGCGAGGCCTTTCAATCGCTGAACCCGGTGACCCAACAAGTGCTGTGGGCGGGCGAGGGCGCCACTGCCGCGCAGGTCGAATCGGCGGTTCAGGCTGCTCGCCAGGCATTTCCTCAGTGGGCACGTCGCACCCTCGAGGAGCGCATCAGCGTCCTCGAAGCTTTCGCCGCTGCGTTGAAAAACCACGCTGACGAACTGGCTCGCACCATCGGCGAAGAAACCGGCAAACCGCTATGGGAAGCTGCGACCGAAGTCACCAGCATGATCAACAAGATCGCGATTTCGGTGCAGAGCTACCGCGAGCGCACCGGCGAGAAGAGTGGCCCATTGGGCGACGCCACCGCCGTATTGCGCCACAAGCCCCACGGCGTGGTTGCGGTGTTTGGTCCTTACAACTTCCCCGGTCACCTGCCTAACGGTCATATCGTCCCCGCGCTGCTGGCCGGTAACAGCGTGCTGTTCAAGCCCAGCGAACTGACGCCGAAAGTCGCCGAGCTGACGGTCAAGTGCTGGATCGAAGCCGGTCTGCCGGCAGGCGTGTTGAACCTGCTGCAAGGCGCGCGGGAAACCGGTATCGCGCTGGCGGCGAACCCGGGTATCGACGGTCTGTTCTTCACCGGTTCGAGCCGCACCGGCAATCACCTGCATCAGCAATTCGCCGGGCGTCCGGACAAGATTCTGGCGCTGGAGATGGGCGGCAACAACCCGCTGGTGGTCGATCAGGTCGCTGATCTGGACGCGGCGGTGTACACCATCATTCAGTCGGCGTTCATTTCCGCTGGCCAGCGCTGCACTTGCGCTCGGCGTCTGCTGGTGCCGCAAGGTGCGTGGGGCGACAGCCTGCTCAAGCGTCTGGTGGAAGTCAGTTCGACCATTGAAGTCGGTGCCTTCGATCAGCAACCGGCGCCGTTCATGGGCTCGGTGATTTCCCTCGGCGCGGCGAAAGCGCTGATGGATGCGCAGGAACAACTGCTGGCCAACGGCGCGGTGGCGTTGCTGGAAATGACTCAGCCACAGGCACAATCGGCCTTGCTGACTCCGGGCATCGTCGATGTGACGGCCGTGGCCGAGCGTCCGGACGAAGAACTGTTCGGGCCGTTGCTGCAAGTGATCCGCTATGCCGATTTCGGCGCGGCGATCAGTGAAGCCAACAACACCGCTTATGGACTGGCCGCCGGTTTGCTCTCCGATTCCGAAGCGCGTTACCAGCAGTTCTGGCTGGAAAGCCGCGCCGGCATCGTCAACTGGAACAAACAGCTGACCGGCGCCGCGAGCAGCGCGCCATTCGGCGGTGTCGGCGCCTCGGGCAACCACCGCGCCAGCGCCTATTACGCAGCGGATTACTGCGCGTACCCGGTGGCGTCGCTGGAAACCCCGAGCCTGGTGTTGCCATCGGCTCTGACGCCTGGCGTGAAAATGGCGTAGCGCCCATTCGCTGGCAAGCCAGCTCCCACAGGGTCAGAGACGTCCACACATTTTGTGTCCGACGCGGTCAATGTGGGAGCTGGCTTGCCACCGATGGCCGCACTGCGGTCTTAAAGAATAGTTACTGAAGCCTATAACAACAGATTCTCGTGGAGCCTCGCTGATGAAATCCTATGAAGTCAATTTTGACGGTCTAGTGGGGCCGACCCATAACTACGGTGGTCTGTCCTACGGCAACGTCGCCTCGCAGAGCAACAGTCAGCAATCCTCGAATCCGAAGGAAGCGGCGCTGCAAGGTCTGGCGAAGATGAAAGCGCTGATGGACATGGGCTTTCAGCAAGGCGTGCTGGCTCCGCAGGAGCGTCCCGATGTGGCGGCGCTGCGCCGTCTGGGCTTCAGCGGTACTGACGCGCAGGTGATCGAGCGCGCCGCCAAAGAAGCGATGCCGCTGCTGGTCGCCAGTTGCTCGGCGTCGAGCATGTGGGTGGCCAACGCCGCCACGGTCAGCCCAAGTGCCGACACCGCTGACGGCCGCGTGCACTTCACCGCTGCCAACCTCAATTGTAAATACCACCGCAGCATCGAACACCCGACCACCAGCCGCGTGCTCGGCGCGATGTTCGCCAATCAACAGCACTTTGCCCATCACGCCGCTTTGCCGGCAGTGGCGCAGTTCGGCGACGAAGGCGCGGCCAACCACACGCGTTTCTGCCGTGAGTACGGCGAAGCGGGCGTCGAGTTTTTCGTGTTCGGCCGCAGTGCGTTCGACAACCGCTTCCCGGCGCCGCAGAAATACCCGGCGCGCCAGACCCTCGAAGCCTCGCAAGCCGTCGCGCGTCTGCACGGTCTGCGTGACGAAGGCGTGGTCTACGCGCAGCAGAACCCCAACGTTATCGATCAGGGCGTGTTCCACAACGACGTGATCGCCGTGGGCAACGGTGAAGTGCTGTTCTATCACGAGGACGCGTTCCTCGAGACCGACAAGATGCTTGCCGAGCTGCAAGGCAAACTGGCCAAGGTCGGCGGTAACTTCCAGTCCGTTTGCGTGCCGCGTTCGGCGGTCACCGTGGATGACGCGGTGCGTTCCTACCTGTTCAACAGCCAGTTGCTCTCGCGTGCCGATGGCTCGATGCTGCTGATCGTGCCGCAGGAATGCCAGGCCAACGAACGCGTCTGGGCTTATCTGCAAAGCCTGACCAGTTCCGGCGGGCTGATCCGCGAAGTGAAGGTCTTTGATCTCAAGCAAAGCATGCAGAACGGCGGTGGCCCGGCGTGTCTGCGTCTGCGCGTGGCGCTGAATGAAACCGAACTGGCGGCAGTCAACCCAGGCGTTATCATGACGGCCCCGTTATACGGTTCGTTGACCGCATGGGTTGAAAAGCACTACCGCGACCGCCTGAGCGAAACCGATCTGGCGGACCCGCAGTTGCTGCTTGAATGCCGGACGGCACTGGATGAACTGACGCAAATCCTTAAACTGGGCGCGGTTTATCCCTTCCAGATCAATTGATCGCCGGCGCGCTGCCTGAACGCGGCGCGCGGCGTGTCACCCCAAGAGAGTAAAAACATGAGCGATTCCCTGCAGCTGATCCTTGAAGACACCGACGGCACGCAATTGCAAACCTCGTGCACCCGCGTTGCGGTCATGTGGCAAGGCAAAGAGCTGTGGATCCAGCAGGACGGCCGTGGCCAGCTGCTGATCGGCGTGGACGTCGAGGAAGGTGACGAAGAGTACGCCAACCTGCTGCTGCGCCCATTGGCGACTAATCTGGTAAGTCTGCAACTGGAAATGGAACCGGCTGACCTCGGCGCTGACGAGGATCACGTACACGGCCCGGATTGCAACCACGACCACTAAGGAAACCGCTCTATGCTCGCCCTCGGCAAACTGCTTGAACTGACCCTCGCCGGCCGCGAACCGGCGGAGAAGACTCAACTGACTGTCGAAGGCGTGCGCATGCGCTGGTTGAGCGAAGGGGCGCTGGAAGTCCGGCCCCCGGAAACGCGCGACAATGGCCTGGACCTGCTGCTGTCGGCCGGCATCCATGGCAACGAAACGGCACCGATCGAGTTGCTCGACCGGCTGCTGCACGACATCGCACGCGGCGATCTCAAGCCGCGCGCACGCATTCTGTTCCTGTTCGGCAACCCGGAAGCCATCCGCAAGGGTGAGCGTTTCGTCGAGCAGGACGTCAATCGACTGTTCAACGGCCGCCACGAACAAAGCAGCGGCTCGGAAGCGTTGCGCGCCTGTGAGCTGGAACGGCTGGCGGCGAGTTTCTTCAGCAAGCCCGAGCGCGAGCGTCTGCACTACGACCTGCACACGGCGATTCGTGGGTCGAAGATCGAACAGTTCGCCTTGTACCCGTGGAAGGAAGGGCGCCAGCATTCCCGTCGCGAACTGGCGCGCCTGCGCGCCGCCGGCATGGAAGCAGTGCTGTTGCAGAACAAACCGTCGATCGTCTTCAGTTCGTACACCTACGACAAACTCGACGCCGAGGCTTTCACCCTGGAACTGGGCAAGGCGCGGCCGTTCGGGCAGAACGACGGCGTTAACGTTTCACTGCTGGAAACCCGTCTGAAGCAGATCATCGAAGGCACCGAGCCGGAGACAGAAGAAGGGCTGGACGGCTTGCAGCTGTTCAGCGTGGCGCGGGAAATCATCAAGCACAGCGATGCGTTCCGCCTGAATCTGCCAGCGGACATCGAGAACTTTTCCGAGCTGGAACCGGGTTATGTGCTGGCCGAGGATCTGGCCAATACCCGCTGGGTGATCGAAGAGCAGGGCGCGCGGATCATCTTCCCCAACCCCAAGGTCAAGAACGGCCTGCGCGCCGGCATCCTGATCGTCCCGGCCACAGACGAAAACCTCGCCTGAGTTCACCACATCCCGTGTAGGAGCTGCCGAAGGCTGCGATCTTTTGATCTTGCTCTTGAAGGTCGAAGGATCGCAGCCTCGTTTCACTCGTCAGCTCCTACAGGTTTTTGCCGTGCCTTAGACCGCTACAGCACGCGGCTCGGTTCGACGCAACGCGCGAATCTTCTGCAAAGTATCGGCGCAAGTCCGCGCTGCTTCCTGACCCTTGTGCACAAAGTGCTCGAAGAAGAACTTCTGGTGCTCTTCGCCCGAATGGAAGTGATGCGGGGTCAGCGACACCGAGAACACCGGCACTTCGGTTTCCAGCTGCACCTGCATCAGGCCGCTGACCACCGATTGCGCAACGAACTCGTGACGGTAAATGCCGCCGTCCACCACCAGGGCGGCGGCGACGATGCCGGCGTAACGGCCGGACTTGGCCAACAGCTTGGCGTGCAGCGGCATTTCAAAGGCGCCGCCGACTTCGAAGAAATCGATGTCCGACTCCTGATAACCCTGCACCAGCATTTCAGCGACGAAGCCTTTACGGCTCTGGTCGACGATTTCCTTGTGCCAGCAGGCCTGGATGAACGCGACGCGCTCGCCCTGTGGGTGTTTGCTTTTGCTGTCGATAGCGGTGGGTTGCATGTTCTGACTCCTGTTTGTGTGAAAAACAGGGCGTTATGAATCGAAAGGGATGCAAGGGTGCGAACGCAGGCACGGATGCACGCGGACGGCCCTTTGGCGTCGATCCCGTTCTCTCTTCATCCGGACTATGACCGTCGG
Organism: Pseudomonas sp. GXM4; assembly: GCF_008923895.1. Lineage (NCBI taxonomy): Bacteria > Pseudomonadati > Pseudomonadota > Gammaproteobacteria > Pseudomonadales > Pseudomonadaceae > Pseudomonas > Pseudomonas sp. GXM4. Next base: position 8,811 of record NZ_WBRZ01000123.1, on the reverse strand, counting down.
CCCCGGGATCACACCGGGTCTGCTGACCTTGCCGACGCACCCGACTCAAGCCGTGTGCAACGCCAAGCGCTCGCGGGCTATGCGCATTGCGCGCAATTACCGCCGGTGGGGAATTGCACCCCGCCCTGAGAACGTTTGTGCCGCCCATAGGCGGGCGGCGGCAAGTTTGTAACACATATTTCCCGGCCATGCACATGACACTGTGGGAGCGAGCTTGCTCGCGAAAGCGGCTTCACATTCAACGAATATGCTGCCTGTTACTGCTCTTTCGCGAGCAGGCTCGCTCTCACATGGATTGTGCTTTTTCCTGAGGACGGTGATTTTTCCTTCTTCAAGGCTTGATTAATCCGCGCCATGACCGCAGTAATCCCACTTCACAAAGGGATTCCCCCATCTGACCAGAGGCCAGGTTCATGAGCGTTATCGATCTTCGCAGCGACACCGTCACCCAACCGACTCCCGCCATGCTCGAGGCGATGACCGCAGCCGATACCGGTGACGATGTGTATGGCGAAGATCCGACGGTCAATCACCTCGAGGCCGAACTGGCCAAACGCCTGGGCTTTGCCGCTGCGCTATTCGTGCCGACCGGGACCATGAGCAACCTGCTCGGCCTGATGGCGCACTGCGAGCGTGGCGATGAGTACATCGTCGGTCAGCAGGCGCACACCTATAAGTACGAAGGTGGCGGGGCGGCGGTGCTCGGTTCGATTCAGCCGCAGCCGCTGGAGGTGCAGGCCGACGGTTCACTGGATCTGGATCAGGTTGCGGCCGCGATCAAACCGGACGATTTCCATTTCGCCCGCACGCGTTTGCTGGCGCTGGAAAACACCATGCAGGGCAAAGTCTTGCCGCTGGAATATTTGGCGCGCGCGCGACGCTTTACGCAGGAGCATGGCCTGCAATTGCACCTCGACGGGGCGCGGTTGTACAACGCGGCGGTCAAGCTCGGCGTCGATGCCCGTGAGATCACTCAGCACTTCGATTCGGTGTCGGTGTGCCTGTCCAAGGGCCTCGGCGCGCCGGTCGGCTCGGTGCTGTGCGGCTCCGAGCAACTGATCGGCAAGGCGCGGCGTTTGCGCAAAATGGTCGGTGGCGGCATGCGTCAGGCCGGGTTGCTCGCGGCGGCTGGCTTGTACGCGCTGGATCATCACGTCGAACGGCTGGCGGATGACCATGCCAACGCGCAGTTGCTCGCCGAGGGTCTGCGTGAGGCCGGTTTCGTCGTCGAGCCCGTGCAAACCAACATGGTTTATGTGCAGATGGGCGACAAGGCCGCAGCACTCAAGGACTTTGCCGGCGAACGCGGGATCAGGCTCAGCGCCGCTGCGCGCTTGCGCATGGTCACGCACATGGACGTCAGCCGCGCGCAAATCGAACAAGTGATCGCGACATTCGTCGAGTTTTCACGCAAGTGACAGCGTCAGCCGTCCAATTGACCGTTTCTATCGTATAAACACGCTGTACCCCGCGCGCAGGGCCGATATAATGCGGCCCTTTGCCGTCGCTTCGTCTCACGACGTTTCGAACAGGCCTTTGGCCGCAGCCTCCGTGGAAGAACCTAATGAAAAGCGCAGAAATCCGTGAAGCCTTCCTTCGCTTCTTCGAAGAGCAAGGCCACACCCGTGTAGCCTCCAGCTCTTTGATTCCGGGCAACGACCCAACCCTGCTGTTCACCAACGCGGGGATGAACCAGTTCAAGGACTGCTTCCTGGGCCAGGAAAAACGTGCGTACACCCGTGCCACCAGCAGCCAGAAATGCGTGCGCGCCGGCGGCAAGAACAGTGACCTGGAAAACGTCGGTTATACCGCGCGTCACCACACGTTCTTCGAAATGCTCGGTAACTTCAGCTTCGGCGACTACTTCAAGCACGACGCGATCACCTTTGCCTGGACCTTCCTGACTGGCGTGCTCAAGCTGCCGAAGGAAAAGCTCTGGGTCACTGTCTACGCCACCGACGACGAAGCGTATGACATCTGGACACAGAAAATCGGTGTGCCCGCCGAGCGCATGATCCGCATCGGCGACAACAAGGGTGCGCCGTACGCTTCCGACAACTTCTGGACCATGGGCGATACCGGCCCGTGCGGCCCGTGCACCGAGATTTTCTACGATCACGGCGAGCACATCTGGGGCGGCCCACCGGGCTCGCCGGAAGAAGATGGCGATCGCTACATCGAAATCTGGAACAACGTGTTCATGCAGTTCAACCGCACCGCCGATGGCGTGTTGCATCCGTTGCCAGCGCCGTCGGTGGACACCGGCATGGGCCTGGAGCGGATCAGTGCGGTGATGCAGCACGTCAACTCCAACTACGACATCGACCTGTTCAAGAACCTGCTCAAGGCTTCGGCTGAAGCGATCGGCTGCGAAAACGGCGATCAGTCGTCGCTCAAAGTCGTCTCCGACCACATCCGTTCCTGCGGTTTCCTGATTGCCGATGGCGTGCTGCCGTCCAACGAAGGTCGCGGTTACGTACTGCGCCGGATCATCCGTCGCGCCTGCCGTCACGGCAACAAGCTCGGCGCCAGCGGCAGCTTCTTCTACAAGATCGTCGCGGCGCTGGTTGCCGAGATGGGCGAAGCCTTCCCGGAACTGCAGAAGCAGCAAAGCAACATCGAGCGCGTGCTCAAGGCTGAAGAGGAGCAGTTCTCCAAGACCCTGGAGCACGGCCTGAAAATCCTCGAGCAGGATCTGGCCGAGCTCAAAGGCACCGTGGTGCCAGGCGACGTGGTGTTCAAACTCTACGACACCTACGGTTTCCCGATGGACCTGACCGCCGACATCGCCCGCGAGCGCGGCCTGACCGTCGACGAAGCCGGTTTCGAGCGCGAGATGGAAGCGCAGCGTGTGCGCGCGCGTTCGGCCAGCTCGTTCGGTCTGGACTACAACACCCTGGTCAAGGTCGACGTGGCCACCGAGTTCACCGGTTACGCCGCCACCAGCGGCTCGGCGAAAATCGTTGCCATCTATAAGGATGGCCAGTCGGTCGACGTGCTGAGCGAAGGTCAGGAAGGCGTGATCGTGCTCAACCAGACGCCGTTCTACGCCGAATCCGGTGGCCAGATCGGCGACTGCGGTTTCATTCAGGCCGGCAGCAGCCGCTTCGACGTGCGCGACACCACCAAGACCGGCGGCGCATTCCTGCACCACGGCGTGCTGGCCTCGGGCAGCCTGACCATTGGCGCGCCGGTGGAAACCCACGTCGACGCCGAAGTGCGTCACGCCACCGCGCTGAACCACTCGGCCACTCACTTGCTGCACGCCGCGCTGCGTCAGGTGCTCGGTGAGCATGTGCAGCAGAAAGGTTCGTTGGTCGACAGTCAGCGCCTGCGTTTCGACTTCAGCCACTTCGAAGCGATCAAGCCAGAACAGATCAAGCAGCTGGAAGACATCGTCAACGCCGAGATTCGCAAGAACTCCGCCGTTGAAACCGAAGAAACCGACATCGAAACCGCGAAGAACAAAGGCGCCATGGCGCTGTTCGGCGAGAAGTACGGCGACAGCGTGCGCGTGCTGAGCATGGGCGACTTCTCGGTCGAACTGTGCGGCGGTATCCACGCCAACCGTACCGGCGACATCGGCCTGCTGAAAATCATCAGCGAAGGCGGTGTGGCATCGGGCGTGCGTCGTATCGAGGCAGTCACCGGTGCTGCGGCGCTGGCCTACTTGAACGCGGCGGAAGAACAACTCAAGGAAGCGGCCAGCCTGGTCAAGGGCAGCCGCGACAACCTGATCGACAAGCTCTCGGCGGTACTGGAGCGCAACCGTCTGCTGGAGAAACAACTCGAGCAGTTGCAGGCCAAGGCAGCCAGCGCGGCGGGCGACGATCTGTCGGCCTCGGCGGTGGACGTCAAGGATGTGAAGGTTTTGGCCGCCCGTCTGGACGGTCAGGATGGCAAAGCGCTGCTGGCGCTGGTCGATCAGCTGAAAAACAAACTCGGCCGCGCAGTGATCCTGCTCGGCGGTGTCCATGAGGAAAAGGTCGTACTGGTTGCAGGCGTAACCAAGGACCTGACTGGCCAACTCAAAGCCGGTGATTTGATGAAACAGGCTGCTGCGGCAGTGGGCGGGAAGGGCGGTGGTCGTCCGGACATGGCGCAGGGCGGCGGAGTCGATGCCGCTGCGCTGGATGGCGCGCTGGCGCTGACCGTTCCATTCGTCGAGCAGGCTTTATAAGACGGCTCGCCGGGCCCGCAGTCTAGTAGCAGCCCGGCGACTGTTCGAAAGATTATTGGGCGCCCTTCATGGGCAGAGGCGGCTTTGAAATGGCTTTGATCGTACAGAAATTTGGAGGCACCTCGGTCGGCACTGTCGAGAGAATCGAGCAGGTCGCCGACAAGGTTAAGAAATTCCGCGATGCCGGCGATGACCTGGTGGTTGTGCTGTCTGCAATGAGCGGCGAAACCAACCGTCTGATCGATCTGGCCAAGCAAATCAGTGGCGAGGCACAACCGGTTCCGCGCGAGCTGGACGTGATCGTGTCCACCGGTGAGCAGGTGACGATTGCCCTGTTGGCCATGGCGCTGATCAAGCGCGGTGTGCCGGCGGTGTCGTACACCGGTAATCAGGTGCGGATCCTGACTGACAGTGCGCACAATAAAGCGCGTATCTTGCAGATTGATGACCAGAAGATTCGCGGTGATCTGAAGGCTGGCCGTGTGGTGGTTGTCGCCGGTTTCCAGGGTGTCGACGAGCACGGCAACATCACCACTCTCGGTCGCGGCGGTTCCGATACCACCGGCGTGGCACTGGCGGCGGCCTTGAAGGCGGATGAATGCCAGATCTACACCGACGTCGACGGTGTCTACACCACCGATCCGCGTGTGGTGCCGGTTGCTCAGCGTCTGGACAAGATCACCTTCGAAGAGATGCTGGAAATGGCCAGCCTCGGTTCCAAGGTGCTGCAGATCCGTGCGGTGGAATTCGCCGGCAAGTACAACGTTCCGCTGCGCGTACTGCACAGCTTCAAGGAGGGTCCGGGCACCCTCATTACTATTGATGAAGAGGAAACCATGGAACAGCCGATCATTTCCGGCATCGCTTTCAACCGCGATGAAGCCAAGCTGACCATCCGTGGCGTGCCAGACACCCCGGGCGTGGCGTTCAAGATTCTCGGCCCGATCAGTGCCGCGAACATCGAAGTCGACATGATCGTGCAGAACGTCGCGCACGATAACACCACCGACTTCACCTTCACCGTGCACCGCAACGACTACCAGGCCGCACAGACCGTGCTGGAAAACACCGCTCGCGAGATCGGTGCCCGTGAGGTCGTCGGCGACACCAAGATTGCCAAGGTCTCGATCGTCGGCGTCGGCATGCGTTCCCACGCAGGCGTGGCCAGCCGCATGTTCGAATCCCTGGCGAAAGAAAGCATCAACATCCAGATGATCTCGACTTCGGAAATCAAGGTGTCCGTAGTGATCGAAGAGAAGTACCTGGAACTGGCCGTGCGCGCGCTGCACACGGCTTTCGAACTGGATGCTCCGGCCCGTCAGGGCGAGTAATCCGCTTCTGTGAAGGGCGCGGTCTGACCGCGCCCTTTATTTTTGAATGGCGCGAGCCCCGGAACTGTTCTTTTGCTCGCGCTGGTCAATACTCAGGCATGTAGGGCTACGATCGCTGCGGTTGTAGGTCGGGTGCCTTTTTTTTGCAGACTGTTGTCCCTGAAATGAATGGCGTAAGGAGAAAGGTATGCTGATTCTGACTCGTCGGTGCGCGGAAAGCCTGATTATCGGTGACGGCGAAATCACCGTGACCGTGCTCGGCGTCAAAGGAAACCAGGTGCGTATCGGCGTCAACGCTCCGAAAGAGGTTGCGGTGCACCGTGAGGAAATTTACCTGCGTATAAAGAAAGAGAAGGACGAAGAACCAAGCCATTAATTTTTATCGATTTTTATGTTTGCAAACGGGGAAGAAGCTGGTTAATATACGCCCCGTGTTGCGGAGAGCTGGCCGAGTGGCCGAAGGCGCTCCCCTGCTAAGGGAGTACACCTCAAAAGGGTGTCGGGGGTTCGAATCCCCCGTTCTCCGCCATTATTTGCTTAGTACGTCGTAATCTGGCTTCTTCTGTAAGTTGTTGAAATTACTAGAAAAAGTGTTTGACATAGAGATTAGACGGCCTATAATGCGCGGCAACAAATGCACTCGTAGCTCAGCTGGATAGAGTACTCGGCTACGAACCGAGCGGTCACAGGTTCGAATCCTGTCGAGTGCACCATTTAAGAGTTATTTGCTGTAAGGTGAGTAACTCGGCTTCAGCCAGTTGTGGTCTGGTTTAAAAACACAAAATGCACTCGTAGCTCAGCTGGATAGAGTACTCGGCTACGAACCGAGCGGTCACAGGTTCGAATCCTGTCGAGTGCACCATATACCAAGAAGCCCGCGTTTAACGCGGGCTTTTTGCTGTCCGGGATTTGGCTTTTCCCTTCACACAGCCTCTTTCATCAAAATCAATTTGAGCACTGCGGCCTCGCTTGAGGTCGTAACGATAGCTCGTTGTCGATGTGCGCGTGTTGATCTTGTCGGGCTTGCCCAGTGCGCTTTCGACGTCCCGCTGGCTCATGCCGGCAATCACTCGCCGATTGATGATCGCTTCGCGCCGCTGTTTGTTATCGATCAGGTTTCCACATTTGTGTTCGGTGCCACCGACGATGCCCGGTTCGCGTCCGCTGTCTTTCATGCCGGTCACTGCTTCGTGATTGAACTCCGGCATGATTGCGACCCAGCCAGGTGAGTAGGGGTGAACCTCCTGAATTGAGAGTTGCTCGCCTGTTGCGCAGCTCATCGATGTGAAGGTGACGCTGCCGTCAGCGGCCTGGCAACGATGAAGTGTGGTGGCGTTGGCAGGCGTGAAGTGGAGCAGGGCGGTCAGTAGAAAAAGCGCTGGTTTTGCTGGCATTCGATGTCCTCCATGACGATCTAAGCTCAAGGGTAGTCGCTGCTTTTTGCATTGCCGGTGTGTTTTCTTTTCAAGATGAGTCGTCGCATTTGCACGGGTCAGGCAGGTGCTCAGGTTTGTTTCGCAAGCGCTTGTTTCAGCCGTGATTTTTTCAACGTTTTAAACCGTCAGGCGTGTATCATTGCGCCCGTCAGCCCCGCCGGGGCTTATGGAAAACCTCCATGGACTTACCCAGTAGTTGTTCAGTAAACCGTTTCACCAATCATGAATTGACTGATTGATCCTTCCGGCGTGCCCCGCTGCTGGGAGTGGAGTTCGCCTATGTCCGAAATCGAAGTAAAGAAAACACAGGAAAGCCTGCAGGACCGCCTGGCTCAGGTCGTCGAGTTGCTGCAGCGCCAACGTGTCGTTGAAGACCTGACTCATCGCCAGGAAGGTCCGCACCACGACCGTGTGGAAAACCTGGTTCACCGGCAAAACCTCGTCGAGCTGCAACGCAAGCTCGATGATTTGCACTCTGCCGACGTCGCCTACATTCTCGAAGCCTTGCCGCTGGACGATCGTCTGACGCTCTGGCAACTGGTCAAGGCCGATCGCGACGGCGATATCCTTCTCGAAGTATCCGATTCCGTCCGGGAAACGCTGATCGCCGACATGGACGATCACGAGCTCCTGGCTGCGGCCAAGGACATGGACGCCGACGAACTCGCTGACCTGGCCTCCGAGCTGCCACGCGACGTTGTCCATGAGCTGATGGAAAGTCTGGATAACCAGCAGCGCGAACGCGTGCGCTCGGCCCTCTCCTATGACGAGGATCAGGTCGGTGCGCTGATGGACTTCGAGATGGTGACGATCCGTGAGGACGTCAGCCTTGAAGTGGTTCTGCGTTATCTGCGTCGCCTCAAAGAGCTTCCCGGTCATACCGACAAACTTTTCGTGGTCGATTACGACGGCGTGCTCAAAGGTGTGCTGCCGATCAAGCGTCTGCTGGTCAACGATCCGGAGAAGCAGGTCGCCGAAGTGATGGCCAGCGATCCGGTCAGTTTCCACCCGGACGAAGATGCCTACGACGCCGCTCAGGCATTCGAGCGTTACGACTTGATCTCGGCGCCGGTGGTCGACAAGAACGGCAAACTGATCGGCCGTCTGACCATCGATGAAATGGTCGACCTGATCCGTGAGGAAAGCGAAAGCGAAGTCCTCAACATGGCCGGTCTGCGCGAAGAGGAAGATATCTTCGCCTCGGTGTGGAAATCCCTGCGTAACCGTTGGGCGTGGCTGGCGGTGAACCTGATCACTGCATTTGTCGCATCGCGGGTGATCGGTCTGTTCGAAGGTTCGATCGAGAAGCTCGTGGCACTGGCGGCGCTGATGCCGATCGTGGCGGGTATCGGCGGCAACTCCGGTAACCAGACCATCACCATGATTGTGCGCGCCATGGCGCTGGATCAGGTCAGTACCGGCAACACCTCGCGCTTGATGCGCAAAGAGCTGGCGGTCGGTTTGATCAACGGTCTGGTCTGGGGCGGGGTGATCGGTGTAGTCGCGTACATGCTCTACGGCAGTTGGTCGCTTGGCGTGGTGATGACGGCAGCGATGACGCTCAATCTGTTGCTGGCGGCGTTGATGGGCGTGTTGATCCCGATGACGCTGGCGAAAATGGGTCGCGATCCGGCGATGGGCGCCAGTGTGATGATCACCGCAATGACCGACAGCGGTGGCTTCTTCATCTTCCTCGGGTTGGCGACAATCTTCCTGCTCTGACCTTGTGCAATGAAAAGCCCGTCAAATCGACGGGCTTTTTTGTGCCTGCCAAACAGATATGAGCGCAAGTACAAGTAACCGTGGCGAGGGGATTTATCCCCGCTGGACTGCGCAGCAGTCCCATTATTTTTGGGGCTGCCAT
>NZ_WBRZ01000122.1:0-16194 GCF_008923895.1 Pseudomonas sp. GXM4 | reverse complement strand
TCGTTGTCGTCTTTGCCTTCCAGCGCCATACGAGCCGAACCGATGATGATCGGAGTGTCGTCGCCCGGGAAGTCGTAGGTCGACAGCAGGTCACGAACTTCCATCTCAACCAGTTCCAGCAGCTCAGCGTCGTCTACCAGGTCAGCCTTGTTCAGGAAAACCACGATGTACGGAACGCCTACCTGACGGGACAGCAGGATGTGCTCACGGGTTTGTGGCATCGGACCATCAGCGGCCGAGCAAACCAGGATCGCGCCGTCCATCTGGGCAGCACCGGTGATCATGTTCTTCACGTAGTCAGCGTGACCTGGGCAGTCAACGTGAGCGTAGTGACGAATAGTCGAGTTGTACTCAACGTGAGCGGTGTTGATGGTGATACCGCGAGCTTTTTCTTCTGGTGCGCTGTCGATCTTGTCGAATTCAACGACGGCCGAACCGAAAACTTCGGAGCAGACGCGAGTCAGAGCAGCAGTCAGAGTGGTTTTACCGTGGTCAACGTGACCGATGGTGCCAACGTTGACGTGCGGTAGGGAACGATCAAATTTTTCTTTAGCCACGACAATTAACTCCTAGCCTAAAGGGGCTGAATCAGCCTTGTTTTTTGGTTACGGATTCGACGATGTGCGACGGAGCCGTATCGTATTTTTTGAATTCCATAGAGTAGCTTGCGCGACCCTGGGACATGGAACGAACGTCGGTCGCATAACCGAACATCTCACCCAGTGGAACCTCGGCACGGATAACCTTGCCGGACACTGTGTCTTCCATACCCTGGATCATGCCGCGACGACGGTTAAGGTCGCCCATCACATCACCCATATAGTCTTCAGGCGTAACAACCTCTACCGCCATGATCGGCTCGAGCAACTCACCACCACCCTTCTGGGCCAGTTGCTTGGTCGCCATGGAAGCAGCCACCTTAAACGCCATCTCGTTGGAGTCGACGTCGTGGTAAGAACCATCGAACACGGTAGCCTTCAGGCCGATCAGCGGATAGCCGGCAACAACGCCGTTCTTCATCTGCTCTTCGATACCCTTCTGGATAGCCGGGATGTATTCCTTAGGAACCACACCACCTACAACTTCGTTCACGAATTGCAGACCTTCCTGACCTTCGTCAGCAGGAGCAAAACGGATCCAGCAGTGACCGAACTGGCCGCGACCACCGGACTGACGAACGAACTTGCCTTCGATTTCACAGTTCTTCGTGATGCGCTCACGATACGAAACCTGAGGCTTGCCGATGTTGGCTTCGACGTTGAACTCACGGCGCATCCGGTCAACCAGGATGTCCAGGTGCAGCTCGCCCATGCCCGAGATGATCGTCTGACCAGTCTCTTCATCAGTTTTAACGCGGAAAGACGGGTCTTCCTGAGCGAGCTTGCCCAGAGCGATACCCATTTTTTCCTGGTCATCCTTGGTCTTAGGCTCTACGGCAACCGAAATAACCGGCTCCGGGAAGTCCATGCGAACCAGGATGATTGGCTTGTCAGCGTTGCAGAGGGTTTCACCAGTGGTGACGTCCTTCATGCCGATCAGGGCCGCGATGTCACCAGCGCGTACTTCCTTGATCTCTTCACGGGCGTTTGCGTGCATTTGCACCATACGACCCACGCGCTCTTTCTTGCCTTTGACCGAGTTGATCACGCCGTCGCCGGAGTTCAACACGCCCGAGTAAACGCGGACGAAGGTCAGGGTACCCACGAATGGGTCGGTAGCGATCTTGAACGCCAGAGCCGCGAAAGGCTCGTTGTCGTCTGCATGACGCTCCATCTCTTCTTCCTCGTTATCAGGGTTGGAACCCTTGATAGCAGGAATGTCGGTCGGAGCAGGCAGGTAGTCGATAACGGCGTCGAGAACCAGGGGAACGCCCTTGTTCTTGAACGAAGAACCGCAAACGGCCAGAACGATTTCGCCGGCGATAGTACGCTGACGCAAAGCAGCCTTGATCTCTTCGATCGACAGCTCTTCGCCTTCCAGGTACTTGTTCATCAGCTCTTCGTTGGCTTCGGCAGCAGCCTCAACCATGTTGTTGCGCCACTCTTCAGCCAGCTCTTGCAGCTCGGCAGGAATGTCCTTGCGAACAGGGACCATACCTTTGTCGGAGTCGTTCCAGTAGACAGCTTGCATGTTGATCAGATCGATCTGACCCTGGAAGTTGTCTTCGGAACCGATGGCCAACTGGATCGGCACCGGAGTGTGACCCAGACGCTGCTTGATCTGACCGATCACGCGCAGGAAGTTGGCGCCGGCACGGTCCATCTTGTTTACGTAAACAAGACGTGGAACGCCGTATTTGTTGGCTTGACGCCATACGGTTTCCGACTGTGGCTCAACACCCGAAGTACCGCAGAACACAACGACAGCGCCGTCGAGTACGCGCAGGGAACGCTCAACTTCAATGGTGAAGTCAACGTGGCCCGGGGTATCGATTACGTTGAAACGGTGCTCGTGAGAGTACTGCTTCTCGGAACCTTTCCAGAAGGCGGTAATGGCAGCAGAAGTAATGGTAATACCACGCTCCTGCTCCTGAACCATCCAGTCTGTGGTCGCGGCGCCATCATGCACCTCGCCCATTTTGTGACTTTTGCCGGTGTAAAACAGTACGCGCTCGGTGGTGGTGGTTTTACCAGCATCCACGTGAGCGACGATACCGATGTTACGGTAGCGGCTAATCGGAGTAGTACGAGCCATAAAGCCCTCGCAAAATTAGTGAAGCTAAAATTAGAAGCGGTAGTGCGAGAAAGCTTTGTTAGCTTCGGCCATACGGTGCACGTCTTCACGCTTCTTAACAGCAGCACCTTTACCTTCAGCAGCATCCAGCAGTTCGCCAGCCAAACGCAGAGCCATAGACTTCTCGCCGCGCTTACGGGCGAAGTCTACCAACCAGCGCATTGCCAGAGCGTTACGACGGGAAGGACGAACCTCGACCGGAACCTGGTAAGTAGCACCACCAACGCGGCGCGACTTCACTTCGACCAGCGGAGCGATGGCGTCGAGTGCTTTTTCGAAGAGTTCCAGGGGATCGGTGCCAGCCTTACGGGCCGCAACGGTTTCCAGGGCACCATAAACGATACGCTCGGCAACGGCTTTCTTGCCGCTTTCCATAACGTGGTTCATGAATTTGGCGAGGATCTGGCTTCCGTATTTCGGATCGTCCAGAATCTCACGCTTTGCTGCTACGCGACGTCTTGGCATGATAAGCCCTCAAGCGGTCTTCAGGTTAGCTCGGGACAGATCCAGAGGATGCGTGCCCGACCTTACTCTTATCGACTCAATAAAATAAAAATCTGCAAAACGGCCGATTACTTCGGACGCTTGGTACCGTACTTCGAACGACCCTGGTTACGGCCTTTAACGCCGGAAGTATCCAAGGAGCCGCGAACGGTGTGGTAACGAACACCTGGCAAGTCTTTTACACGACCGCCGCGGATCAGTACCACGCTGTGCTCTTGCAGGTTGTGGCCTTCACCGCCGATGTACGAGGAAACCTCGAAACCGTTGGTCAGACGCACACGGCATACTTTACGCAGTGCCGAGTTAGGTTTTTTCGGCGTGGTGGTGTACACACGGGTGCACACGCCACGACGTTGCGGGCAGTTCTGCAGCGCAGGTACGTCGGATTTCTCGACGATACGCTTACGCGGCTGACGTACCAGCTGGTTGATAGTTGCCATCTACTAGCTCCACTGTTGTCTTGCGACGCTATTGTCTTGCAAGAAAAGCAAAATGGCAGGAACGAATTCCCGCCAAATTTAGGGGATCAAGAGTCTAAAGAGGATCTTGATTCCAGTCAAGGCAAGGCCCCGACCTCCCCGCCCATCGAACCTTGACTTGATGTCTCGATTCGACGAACGGAGCGATCAGGGCCTCACGCTCGTTTATCGCAGAACTCAGTTACCGCTCGAGTTCAGCGCTTCGGTCAGTGCAGCTTCCACTTCACTGGCGCTAACGCGCAACGGCTTGTCGGCATCACGGCGACGCTTGCGCTCGCTGTGATAGGCAAGACCGGTACCGGCCGGGATCAGACGACCCACGACTACGTTTTCTTTCAGGCCGCGCAGGTAATCGCGCTTGCCGGTGACTGCCGCTTCGGTCAGTACGCGGGTGGTTTCCTGGAAGGAAGCCGCCGAGATGAACGATTCGGTGGACAACGACGCCTTGGTGATACCCAGCAGAACGCGAGTGAACTTGGAGACAAACTTGTCTTCCGCGCTCAGACGCTCGTTCTCTACCAGAACGTGAGTCAGTTCCATCTGGTCGCCCTTGATGAAGCTGGAATCGCCGGACTCGGAGATCTCAACTTTACGCAGCATCTGACGCAGGATGGTCTCGATGTGCTTGTCGTTGATCTTCACGCCTTGCAGACGATAAACGTCCTGGATCTCGTTGACGATGTACTTGGCCAGCGCGCTTACACCCAGCAGACGCAGGATGTCGTGCGGATCGCTTGGACCGTCGGAGATAACTTCGCCGCGGTTTACCTGTTCGCCTTCGAAAACGTTCAGGTGACGCCACTTCGGAATCAGCTCTTCGTACGGATCGCTACCGTCGTTCGGGGTAATGACCAGACGGCGCTTGCCCTTGGTCTCTTTACCGAACGCGATGGTGCCGCTGACTTCAGCCAGAATCGACGCTTCTTTCGGACGACGAGCTTCGAACAGGTCGGCAACACGCGGCAGACCACCGGTGATGTCACGGGTCTTCGAAGTTTCCTGCGGGATACGAGCGATAACGTCACCGATCGCAATCTTCGCACCGTCAGCCACACCGACCAGGGCGTTGGCTGGCAGGAAGTACTGAGCGATAACGTCAGTGCCTGGCAGCAACAGATCCTTGCCGTTGTCGTCGACCATCTTCACTGCTGGACGGATTTCCTTACCGGCAGCTGGACGATCTTTCGCGTCAAGTACTTCAATGTTGGTCATACCGGTCAATTCGTCAGTCTGACGCTTGATCGTGATGCCTTCTTCCATGCCCACGTAGGTCACGGTACCTTTCATTTCGGTAACGATCGGGTGAGTGTGCGGATCCCACTTGGCGACGATTGCGCCAGCGTCGACCTTGTCACCTTCCTTAACCGAAATCACAGCACCGTACGGCAGCTTGTAACGCTCACGCTCACGACCGAAGTCGTCCGCGATTGCCAGCTCACCGGAACGGGACACAGCAACCAGATGGCCATCCACTCGCTCAACGTGCTTCAGGTTGTGCAGACGGACGGTACCGCCATTCTTCACCTGAACGCTGTCGGCTGCGGAAGTACGGCTTGCCGCACCACCGATGTGGAACGTACGCATGGTCAGCTGGGTACCCGGCTCACCGATGGACTGGGCAGCGATAACGCCGACCGCTTCACCGATGTTCACCTGGTGACCACGAGCCAGATCACGGCCGTAGCACTTGGCGCAGATGCCGTAGCGGGTTTCGCAGCTGATCGGCGAACGCACGATCACTTCGTCGATGCTGTTCAGCTCGATGAACTCGACCCACTTCTCGTCAACCAGAGTGCCGGCAGGAACGATAACGTCCTCGGTACCCGGCTTGAATACGTCACGGGCAATGACACGACCCAGTACGCGCTCACCCAACGGTTCTACAACGTCACCGCCTTCAATGTGCGGAGTCATCAGCAGACCGTGTTCGGTGCCGCAATCGATCTCGGTTACTACCAGATCCTGCGCCACGTCTACCAGACGACGAGTCAGGTAACCGGAGTTAGCGGTTTTCAACGCGGTATCCGCCAGACCTTTACGAGCACCGTGAGTCGAGATGAAGTACTGAAGTACGCTCAGACCTTCACGGAAGTTCGCAGTAATCGGCGTTTCAATGATGGAACCGTCCGGCTTGGCCATCAGACCACGCATACCGGCCAGCTGACGAATCTGTGCTGCGGAACCCCGCGCACCCGAGTCAGCCATCATGTACATCGAGTTGAAAGACTCTTGGTCGACCTCGTCGCCGTGACGGTCGATGACTTTCTCTTTCGAGAGGTTGGCCATCATCGCCTTGGAAACTTCGTCGTTCGCTTTCGACCAGAGGTCGATCACTTTGTTGTACTTCTCGCCCTGGGTTACCAGGCCGGAGGCGTACTGGCTCTCGATCTCTTTCACTTCGTCGGTGGCTGCACCGATGATGCGGGCTTTTTCATCCGGGATAACGAAGTCGTTAACACCGATGGAAACGCCGGAGATGGTCGAGTACGCGAAACCGGTGTACATCAACTGGTCAGCGAAGATCACGGTCTCTTTCAGACCAACCACGCGGTAGCACTGGTTGATCAGCTTGGAGATCGCCTTTTTCTTCATCGGCAGGTTGACGACGTCGAACGACAGACCTTTTGGCACAACCTGGAACAGCAGCGCACGGCCGACAGTGGTGTCGACGATACGGGTACCGCTCACGCTGTTGCCGTCACGGTCGTTGACGGTTTCGTTGATACGAACCTTGACCTTGGCGTGCAGTGCGGCTTCGCCGGCACGGAACACACGGTCGACTTCCTGCAGATCCGCGAACACACGACCTTCGCCCTTGGCGTTGATCGCTTCACGAGTCATGTAGTACAGACCCAATACAACGTCCTGCGACGGAACGATGATTGGCTCACCGTTGGCTGGCGACAGAATGTTGTTGGTCGACATCATCAACGCACGCGCTTCGAGCTGGGCTTCCAGCGTCAGCGGTACGTGCACGGCCATTTGGTCGCCGTCGAAGTCGGCGTTGTACGCGGCGCAGACCAGAGGGTGCAGCTGGATAGCCTTACCTTCGATCAGTACCGGTTCAAACGCCTGGATACCCAGACGGTGAAGGGTCGGTGCACGGTTGAGCAGAACCGGGTGTTCGCGAATCACTTCAGCAAGAACGTCCCAAACCTCTGGCAGTTCGCGCTCGACCATTTTCTTGGCCGCTTTGATGGTGGTCGCCAGACCACGCATTTCCAGCTTGCCGAAAATGAACGGCTTGAACAGCTCGAGAGCCATCTTCTTCGGCAGACCGCACTGGTGCAGACGCAGGGTCGGGCCTACGGTAATTACCGAACGACCGGAGTAGTCAACACGCTTACCGAGCAAGTTCTGACGGAAACGACCCTGCTTACCCTTGATCATGTCAGCCAAGGATTTCAGAGGACGCTTGTTGGAACCAGTGATTGCGCGACCACGACGACCGTTGTCGAGCAATGCATCGACCGCTTCCTGCAACATACGCTTTTCGTTGCGCACGATGATGTCCGGAGCGGACAGATCCAGCAGGCGCTTCAAACGGTTGTTACGGTTGATCACTCGACGATACAGATCGTTGAGGTCGGAGGTCGCGAAACGACCGCCATCCAGCGGGACCAGTGGACGCAGATCTGGCGGCAGAACCGGCAGAACGGTCAGCACCATCCACTCTGGCAGGTTGCCGGAACCCTGGAAGGCTTCCATCAACTTCAGACGCTTGGACAGCTTCTTGATCTTGGTTTCCGAGTTGGTTTGCGGAATCTCTTCACGCAGACGGCCAATCTCGTGCTCCAGGTCGATAGCGTGCAGCAGTTCACGGACAGCTTCGGCACCCATGCGGGCGTCGAAATCGTCACCGAACTCTTCCAGCGCTTCGAAGTACTGCTCGTCGTTCAGCAGCTGACCTTTTTCAAGGGTGGTCATGCCTGGATCGATAACGACATAGCTCTCGAAGTAGAGAACGCGTTCGATATCACGCAGGGTCATGTCCATCAGCAGGCCGATACGCGACGGCAGCGATTTCAGGAACCAGATGTGGGCAACCGGCGAAGCCAGTTCGATGTGCGCCATGCGCTCACGACGAACCTTGGCCAGTGCAACTTCAACGCCGCACTTCTCGCAGATCACACCACGGTGCTTCAAGCGCTTGTACTTACCGCACAGGCACTCGTAATCCTTTACCGGGCCAAAGATCTTGGCGCAGAACAGGCCGTCACGCTCGGGTTTGAACGTACGGTAGTTGATGGTTTCCGGCTTTTTAACTTCACCGAACGACCACGAACGGATCATCTCCGGCGAGGCCAATCCGATACGGATGGCGTCGAACTCTTCGACTTGACCCTGGTTTTTCAGCAAATTCAGTAGGTCTTTCAAGGCCTTTCCTCCTGGCGGAGCAGAGAGCGGGCAATCCTGCCCCGCTCTCGATTCGCGTCACGTGTTATTCGGTTTCCAGATCGATATCGATGCCGAGGGAACGAATTTCCTTGATCAACACGTTGAAGGACTCGGGCATGCCCGGCTCCATACGGTGATCGCCATCCACGATGTTCTTGTACATCTTGGTACGGCCGTTCACATCGTCCGACTTCACTGTGAGCATTTCTTGCAGAGTGTAAGCAGCACCGTATGCTTCCAGTGCCCAGACCTCCATCTCCCCGAAACGCTGACCACCGAACTGCGCCTTACCACCCAGCGGCTGCTGGGTAACCAGGCTGTAAGAACCGGTAGAACGCGCGTGCATCTTGTCGTCTACCAAGTGGTTCAGCTTCAGCATGTACATGTAGCCAACGGTAACTGGACGCTCGAACTTGTTGCCGGTACGGCCGTCGGTCAGCTGCATCTGGCCGCTTTCCGGCAGGTCTGCCAGTTTCAGCATGGCCTTGATTTCGCTTTCCTTGGCGCCGTCGAACACTGGAGTGGCCATTGGAACGCCGCCACGCAGGTTGTTCGCCAGATCGAGGATTTCCTGATCGGAGAAGCTGTCCAGATCTTCGTTACGACCGCCGATCTGGTTGTAGATCTCGTCCAGGAAAGTGCGCAGTTCAGCGACTTTACGCTGCTCTTCGACCATCCGGTTGATCTTCTCGCCCAGACCTTTGGCCGCGAGGCCCAGGTGGGTTTCGAGGATCTGACCAACGTTCATACGCGAAGGTACGCCCAGCGGGTTGAGGACCACGTCGACCGGGGTGCCATTGGCATCGTGCGGCATGTCTTCAACCGGCATGATCACGGAGACCACACCCTTGTTACCGTGACGACCGGCCATCTTGTCGCCCGGCTGGATGCGGCGACGGATTGCCAGGTAAACCTTGACGATTTTCAGCACGCCTGGAGCCAGGTCATCGCCCTGCTGCAGTTTGCGCTTCTTGTCTTCGAACTTGTCGTCCAGCAGACGGCGACGATCAACGATGTAGGCCTGAGCCTTCTCGAGCTGCTCGTTCAGAGCATCTTCAGCCATGCGCAGTTTGAACCACTGGCCGTGCTCAAGACCGTCGAGTACTTCGTCGGTGATGTCCTGACCTTTCTTCAGGCCGGCGCCGCCTTCGGCCTTGTGGCCTACCAGTGCGGAACGCAGACGCTCGAAAGTCGCGCCTTCAACGATGCGGAACTCTTCGTTCAGATCCTTGCGGATCTCGTCCAGCTGGGACTTCTCGATCGACAGTGCACGAGCATCACGCTCAACGCCGTCGCGGGTGAAGACCTGTACGTCGATGACAGTACCTTTGGTGCCGGTCGGCACGCGCAGGGAGGTGTCTTTAACGTCGCTGGCTTTTTCACCGAAGATTGCACGCAGCAGTTTTTCTTCCGGAGTCAGTTGGGTCTCGCCTTTCGGAGTGACCTTACCCACCAGGATGTCGCCTGCGCCTACTTCAGCACCTACGTAAACGATACCGGCTTCGTCCAGCTTGTTCAGTGCGGCTTCACCCACGTTCGGGATGTCCGCAGTAATTTCCTCTGGGCCAAGCTTGGTGTCACGGGCCACACAGGTCAGTTCCTGAATGTGGATCGTGGTGAAACGGTCTTCCTGAACCACACGCTCGGACAGGCAGATGGAGTCTTCGAAGTTGAAGCCGTTCCATGCCATGAACGCGATGCGCATGTTCTGACCCAGTGCCAGTTCACCCATGTCGGTGGACGGGCCGTCGGCCATGATGTCGCTACGCTGAACGCGATCACCTTTACGCACCAGCGGACGCTGGTTGATGCAGGTGTTCTGGTTCGAGCGGGTGTACTTCGTCAGGTTGTAGATGTCGACACCGGCTTCACCGGTTTCCACTTCGTCATCGGCAACACGAACCACGATACGGCTGGCATCGACGGAATCGATCACGCCACCACGACGAGCCACGACGCAAACGCCGGAGTCACGGGCTACGTTACGCTCCATGCCGGTACCTACCAGCGGCTTGTCAGCGCGCAGAGTCGGTACAGCCTGACGCTGCATGTTCGAACCCATCAACGCACGGTTGGCGTCGTCGTGCTCGAGGAACGGAATCAGCGACGCTGCAACCGACACAACCTGCTTCGGCGAAACGTCCATCAGGGTGACGTCTTCCGGCGCCTTGACGGTGAATTCGTTCAGGTGACGTACGGCAACCAGTTCGTCGATCAGGACTTTCTGCTCGTTCATGGTCGCCGAAGCCTGCGCGATCACGTGATCGGCTTCTTCAATAGCGGACAGGAACACGATCTCGTCGGTGACCACACCCTCTTTCACCACACGGTACGGGCTTTCCAGGAAGCCGTACTGGTTGGTGCGAGCGTACGCAGCCAGGGAGTTGATCAGGCCGATGTTCGGACCTTCCGGCGTTTCAATCGGGCAGACACGACCGTAGTGAGTCGGGTGTACGTCACGGACTTCGAAGCCTGCGCGCTCACGAGTCAGACCGCCAGGGCCGAGTGCAGAGACACGACGCTTGTGGGTGATCTCGGACAGCGGGTTGTTCTGGTCCATGAACTGCGACAGCTGGCTGGAACCGAAGAACTCTTTCACCGCCGCAGCCACTGGCTTGGCGTTGATCAGGTCTTGCGGCATCAGGCCTTCGCTTTCAGCCATCGACAGACGCTCTTTGACCGCACGCTCAACACGTACCAGGCCAACGCGGAACTGGTTCTCGGCCATTTCGCCTACGCAGCGAACACGACGGTTACCCAGGTGGTCGATGTCATCGACGATGCCTTTACCGTTGCGGATGTCGACCAGAGTCTTCAGGACCGCGACGATATCTTCCTTGCACAGCACGCCCGAACCTTCGATCTCGGTACGACCGATACGACGGTTGAACTTCATCCGGCCGACCGCAGACAGGTCATAGCGCTCAGGGCTGAAGAACAGGTTGTTGAACAGGGTCTCGGCAGCGTCTTT
Source organism: Pseudomonas sp. GXM4 (assembly GCF_008923895.1). Taxonomy (NCBI): domain Bacteria; kingdom Pseudomonadati; phylum Pseudomonadota; class Gammaproteobacteria; order Pseudomonadales; family Pseudomonadaceae; genus Pseudomonas; species Pseudomonas sp. GXM4. The sequence goes on along the minus strand of NZ_WBRZ01000122.1, from coordinate 5,109 downwards.
GGTTGGCGGCTCGCCTGGACGCATCATGCGATAGATCTCGACCAGCGCTTCCAATTGGTTGCTGGTGGAGTCGATCTTCAGTGTGTCGGAGACGAACGGACCGCAGTCGATGTCGTTGGTGTACAGGGTCTCGATGCGAACGACCTGAGCCTTGGCGATTTTAGCCAGGACTTCAGTGTTCAGCTCGGTGTTGCATTCGGCCAGGATTTCGCCGGTAGCCGGGTGCACGATAGCCTTGGCGGTGGTGCGACCAAGGACGTAGTCCAGTGGCACGTCCAGCGTCTTGATACCGGCTTTTTCGATCTGGTTGATGTGGCGCGCGGTAATACGGCGGCCTTGCTCAACGATGACCTTGCCCTTCTCGTCCTGGATGTCCAGAACCGCAACTTCACCACGCAGGCGCGACGGCACCAGTTCCAGGCTGAGGGTTTCGCCGCTCAGGTGGAATACGTTGGTGGTGTAGAACGCGTCCAGCACTTCTTCGGTGGTGTAACCGAGCGCGCGCAGCAGTACCGAAGCCGGCAGTTTGCGACGACGGTCGATACGCACGAAGACGCAGTCTTTCGGGTCGAATTCGAAGTCCAGCCACGAACCGCGGTAAGGAATGATGCGAGCCGAGTACAGCAGTTTGCCGGAGCTGTGCGTCTTGCCGCGGTCGTGGTCGAAGAACACGCCCGGGGAACGGTGCAGCTGGGAAACGATAACACGCTCGGTACCGTTGATTACAAAGGTACCGTTCTCAGTCATCAGGGGAATTTCACCCATGTAGACTTCTTGCTCTTTGATGTCCTTGATCGCTTTGTTCGACGATTCTTTGTCGAAAATGATCAGGCGCACTTTTACCCGCAAAGGTACGGCGAAAGTTACACCGCGCAATACGCATTCTTTGACATCAAATGCCGGTTCGCCCAGGCGATAACCGACGTACTCCAGCGCAGCATTGCCGGAGTAGCTGATGATCGGGAAAACGGATTTGAAGGCCGCATGCAGGCCCACGTCGCGGAACTGATCTTTAGTCGCTCCCGCTTGCAAGAATTCACGATACGAATCCAGCTGGATGGCCAGGAGGTAAGGCACATCCATGACGTCCGGCAACTTGCTAAAGTCCTTGCGGATACGTTTTTTCTCAGTATATGAGTAAGCCATCAGCGTTCCCCAGCTTGGTCACCTGCTTGTTTGGCCCCTCCCGACGGGAGCAGCCAGAAAATCGTGCAAACCCCATGGTTTGCGCCACCGCATCGGGTGGTTACAGCGCCTTTATCAGCACCGACCCAGTCGGCTGCCAATAACGGAAAAAGGCCGGTGGCAAGAGCCACCAGCCATCAGCCTGTCGCTTGACGCTCGGGCTGGAGGAGCAAAGTCGATGCTTACTTCAGCTCGACTTTAGCGCCTGCTTCTTCCAGCTTCTTCTTGGCGTCTTCAGCCGCTTCTTTCGAAACGCCTTCAGCTACAACCTGAGGAGCGCCGTCTACTTTCTCTTTGGCTTCTTTCAGGCCCAGACCGGTCAGTTCACGAACTGCCTTGATCACGTTAACCTTCTTCTCGCCAGCTTCCAGCAGAACAACGTTGAACTCGGTTTGCTCTTCAACAGCAGCAGCAGCTACAGCTGGGCCAGCCGAAGCGGCAGCAGCGGTAACACCGAAGGTTTCTTCCATCGCTTTGATCAGCTCAACGATTTCCACTACGGATTTCTGGCCGATTGCTTCGATGATTTGTTCGTTAGTCAGAGACATGACTCAATTCCTGAATTGGGGGACGGCCTACGCGACCATCGAAATAAACAAAAAACGCGAGAAGTGACGAGCCTTAGGCTGCGGCAGCTTCTTTCTGGTCGCGAATTGCCGCCAGAGTACGAGCCAATTTGCTGGTTGCGCCTTGAATCACGCTCATCAGCTGGGAAATTGCTTCGTCACGGGTCGGCAGAGTTGCCAGTACGTCGATCTGATTAGCTGCGAGGAACTTGCCCTCGAACGCAGCTGCCTTGATCTCGAACTTGTCCTGACCCTTGGCAAACTCTTTGAAGATACGGGCAGCAGCGCCCGGATGTTCGTTCGAGAATGCAATCAGGGTCGGGCCGGTGAACACGTCGTTGAGGACACTGTATTGAGTGTCAGCAACAGCGCGCTTGAGCAGGGTGTTACGTACAACACGTACGTAAACGCCAGCTTCACGAGCCTCTTTACGGAGTCCGGTCATTGCGCCTACTGTTACGCCACGTGCATCAACCACGACAGCGGACAGAGCGACTTTGGCAGCCTCGTTGACTTCAGCGACGATGGCCTTCTTGTCTTCGAGATTAATTGCCACGGGTTTAACTCCTGCTTGTTACCGTTTCATTCGATCGGAACCGAATGTCGTTTTGGTGTCTGATTCGGTAAGGAACCGGGAGCACCATCTGCGTAGGCTTGAGGTTTAAGGCTTGCGCCGCCTACGGTCTTGGATAGCCCCCGCCAGGCAGGGACCCCAATCTTTCAATTGGCGCGACAATCCGCGCCAACCTTTGTCTTACGCGTCGAGCGAGCTCTGATCGATAACCAGACCTGGGCCCATAGTGGTGCTCAGGGTAACGCGCTTGACGTAAATGCCTTTCGAGGAAGCTGGCTTGATACGCTTCAGATCAGCGATCAGGGCTTCAACGTTTTCCTTCAGCTTGACAGCGTCGAAGCCGATCTTGCCAACGGAAGTGTGGATGATGCCGTTTTTGTCGGTGCGATAACGAACCTGACCAGCTTTGGCGTTCTTGACCGCGTTAGCTACGTCTGGAGTTACGGTGCCGACTTTCGGGTTAGGCATCAGGCCGCGTGGACCGAGGATCTGACCCAACTGACCTACAACGCGCATGGCATCCGGGGATGCGATCACTACGTCATAGTTCAGGTCGCCGCCTTTCATTTCGGCAGCCAGGTCGTCCATACCTACACGGTCAGCGCCGGCAGCCAGAGCGGCCTCAGCAGCTGGACCCTGGGTGAACACAGCAACGCGAACGGTCTTGCCAGTGCCGTGTGGCAGCACAGTAGCGCTACGAACAACCTGGTCAGATTTACGCGGGTCTACACCCAGGTTTACAGCAACGTCGAACGACTCGCTGAACTTGACAGTCGACAGCTCGGCCAGCAGAGCAGCGGCGTCTACAATGTTGTAGGCCTTGCCTGCTTCGATTTTGCCGGCGATAGCCTTTTGACGCTTGGTCAGCTTAGCCATTACACACCCTCCACGTTAAGGCCCATGCTACGAGCAGAACCGGCGATAGTACGCACGGCTGCATCCATATCAGCTGCAGTCAGATCCGCGTTTTTGGTTTTCGCGATTTCTTCCAGCTGAGCACGGGTAACAGTGCCAACCTTAACGGTGTTCGGACGAGCGGAACCGCTGGTCAGACCGGCCGCCTTCTTCAGCAGAACCGAAGCAGGGGTGGATTTGGTTTCGAAAGTGAAGCTACGGTCGCTGTAGACAGTGATGATCACTGGAGTCGGCAGACCTGGCTCAAGACCCTGGGTACGGGCGTTGAAAGCCTTGCAGAATTCCATGATGTTCACGCCGTGCTGACCCAGAGCAGGACCAACCGGTGGACTTGGGTTAGCCTGAGCGGCCTTCACTTGCAGCTTGATGTAAGCGGTAATCTTCTTGGCCATGAGGCACTCCAATTACGGGTTCGAACGCCTCGAAAGGCTCCCCGGTTACTTGCGCGTTTATCCCAGTGACGACAAAACCCCACAGCCTAAGGCTGCGGGGTTGGGATTGCTTGCCCAGTTAGACCTTCTCGACCTGACTGAACTCGAGCTCCACCGGAGTAGAGCGACCGAAAATGAGCACAGCCACTTGGATCCGGCTCTTTTCGTAGTTAACTTCTTCCACAACGCCATTGAAATCAGCGAATGGACCGTCGTTGACACGTACCGTCTCACCTGGCTCGAACAATGTCTTCGGCTTAGGCTTGTCGCTACCATCAGCAACGCGACGCAGAATCGCTTCTGCCTCTTTATCTGTAATTGGCGCAGGCTTGTCAGCGGTACCACCGATAAAACCCATCACCCGAGGAGTATCCTTGACCAAGTGCCAAGTACCCTCATTCATATCCATCTGGACCAGCACATAGCCTGGGAAGAACTTCCGTTCGCTTTTGCGCTTCTGGCCGTTACGCATCTCAACCACTTCTTCAGTGGGAACCAGAATCTCGCCGAAGCCATCTTCCATGCCAGCCAGCTTTACGCGCTCGATCAGCGAGCGCATCACATGCTTCTCGTAACCCGAGTAAGCATGCACAACATACCAACGCTTAGCCACGGGACACCCTTAGCCGACAATCAAGGAAACAAGCCAGCCGAGCAGGGAATCAAGACCCCACAACAGCAACGCCATAACCAGAACAACAGCCACGACAATCAGCGTGGTCTGCGTGGTTTCTTGGCGAGTTGGCCACACGACTTTACGAATCTCGGTGCGAGCTTCCTTAACCAGTACAAAGAAAGACTTGCCCTTCGCGGTCTGCAGGCCTACAAAGGCAGCTACAGCAGCAATGGCAAGCAAAGCGAGTACACGGTACAGGATCGGCGAAGCAGCGTAATACTGATTGCCAACAACGCCAACAACTACCAAAGCGACTACTACAAGCCACTTGAGCAGATCGAAGCGAGAGCCTTGAGCTTCAGCTTTAGGAGTCATCTATGAAGATCCTGTGAAAAGAAAGCCAGACACACCGAGTGAATCTGGCAGGTCAGGAGGGAATCGAACCCCCAACCTACGGTTTTGGAGACCGTCGCTCTGCCAATTGAGCTACTGACCTAAAACAAAATCAGGCCGACCATTATGCCGGCCCGAAAAATACATTACAACCGCTTATTCGATGATTTTGGCTACGACGCCAGCGCCGACGGTACGACCGCCTTCACGGATAGCGAAACGCAGACCGTCTTCCATCGCGATGGTTTTGATCAGGGTAACAGTCATCTGAATGTTGTCACCTGGCATTACCATTTCAACGCCTTCTGGCAGCTCGCAGTTACCAGTCACGTCAGTAGTACGGAAGTAGAACTGTGGACGGTAGCCTTTGAAGAACGGAGTGTGACGACCGCCTTCTTCCTTGCTCAGAACGTAAACTTCTGCGGTGAA
>NZ_WBRZ01000121.1:0-16229 GCF_008923895.1 Pseudomonas sp. GXM4 | reverse complement strand
TTCTTGAGAATTCTTTATGGTTTCTTTATCTCTGTCAAAGTCACGAGCACCTGCTGATCTGAATGAGATAGATAAATCGGACGTGGATCGCAAAGCATTGGGCTTGAACACAATCTGAATAGGTCCGTACGGATTAGGCTGTGAGTTCGACGTTTCTTTTGTGAACTCTCGACCGAAATCTGAAAAATTCCCGAAAACTTTATCCCATACATCATTTTCTTTATCAATTCTATCAGTATCGAATACCGTAAAATCCAATTTGCTATTCAGAAGTTTGTTTCTGGAAGGAATTCCTCCTAGTCGGATGTAGGATCTGAAGTCCTTAAGTTGGCAAGCATGGTATAAAAGAGCATTTCGATGCTCTAATGATTTTACAATTTTTTCAATTTCTGCTTTGTCTTTTATTGACATGGCTTGCTCCCTGCTAGATGAGATTACCTTGGGTTTTTAGAGTTGATTGATACTGGTTTGAGGAGTGTTCTAATTCATTCTTTAATGCGGCCTCTTGAGAGGCTAGTAATTCATGTAAAAAAATTGAGCTGTCACGCCAGATAATTTCGGCTTTGCCGCGACCTACGCCTTCTGTTTCTAATCGCCATGACTTTTCCCTTTCCCACCATGGAGAAGGTTGAAGGTTTGCGCATTTCGCACTTTCAAGATAAAACTGAATCCATCCGAGAGTAGTTTTATCAAGATTAAATTTTTCTGCGCATTTTTCTAATGCTCTTTTTCCTATGGTTGTATGCTTGTCTATAGCCACCCAAAGCGGGAAGCTAGCAGGGGGCGAATAATTGAACACTGTTACTACTGGCACATCATCCGTTACAAATAAGTAGGCACTTGCAATGGCAAATGCTTTATCCCATGGCCATCCCGCCAGCTTGAATCCGGACTCAGCTTTTTCTAAGAACCCTAGTCCCTCTTGGTCTGATTTTAACTGCTTTACCCAACGCCAGAAATCATCAGGGCGTCTAACTGCCTCGGCGATAATTTTAACGTGCTTATTTGTGGGTTCATTTTTTACTAGTACTGATCCGGCTCCCTTAGATAACTCGTACCCTAGACTTCCTAAGCCTGCAGCATTTTTATTCTTCGAGGAACTTGCGAGCTCCTTATATTGCTTTATGCGCAGCTGCTCATTTGTTGTAAATTGAAGTTTTGCTGCGAACGCCCAAGCTTCTTCAAATGCTATAACGCCTAATCTGTTTTTCAGCCATGCTGTCTCTCCCTTTTGGATCAGGTGAATTGTTGCGCTCTCTGCTACATCCACGGCCCCCCGCCGAATAGCTTTTTGCAGTAGTGATCTACAGATTTGGTCGCCCGTATACGTAATGGCTTTTTTCATGTTCTGTCAAAAAACATAGATTCGGAAGGTGGAACGGACCCTTTATGATTTAAGCCTGTTGCATAACTATCAGTTGTGTCGAATGTCATGAGGTTCGCCTATCTTTAAAATCTCTAGCCTACTGTCGAGTTTTGCCAGTTTTAACGATTGATTTTGGCGTGTTCGATAATAATGACTCTCGCCTATGGGTCCGCTCGCAGGCTTAGCTAAATAGCGTCGGGATCGCGCTATCACCAAGTTCGTAGAAAGGGGCTATTCATGGAAGATCGATCCTTAAGCGATCCTTGAGCACTTGCTTGCCGTATGCTTTGCCTATTTCCAGCATCACCGCCAGGCTTACTCCACCGGCTTTCTCCGCGCCGGCTTTGGTCAGACGCCAATCGTTTTGGTCGCCAATCGAAGTCACTCATTGAGCAAAGATCTTGCGCCACAATCAATCCCGCTTCATGCAGCAGCATCACGTGATAGGAAGCCTCATCCTTGCTGTGGCTTTCGATAGCGAGGTTAATCCACGAGTCAGGCGTTTTGTCGCTGGCTTCTATGGCCAGCAGAATTTCGCGAACCAAGTCTTTGTCGAGTTTCATCGAAGGTGTCCGTTCCTATGGTGATAAAGGACATTATCACATTAATTATTGGGACATTTGACCTGTAGGGACAGAGCTCTGCGCGCAGCTGAAAACCTGCTCAAAGGAACGGTCAGCTCAATCTACGGTACGCCCGAGGAGATGCTGGGACGCCGGGATGACGAATACTCGCGCATCCAGATTGTGGTTATGGAACAGTAGCCCAAGCGTACTGCCTGAGCTAAGCTGAGGTGACAAGTAGTTAAAACTGATGCTGGTCTCAGTTTTTGCTGAGTGCCCAAATGAGTGCCTTTTTTATAGTTGAAGCTAAGAGTTCTTACCGTTTTTAATGGACTAGGGTCGAGGGGTCCGATTCCTGTCTCGTTCCCCTCCCGGATTGTCTTCAGGCCAGTGAAGACGCCAGCGTTATTCACCATGATGCCTAAACGGCCAAAGTTTCCTACTGCTTGGTTACAAAAACTCGGACATCTGCTGTCAAACCCGCGTCCGCACGAGCGAAGTTGGCCTAGCCACCTCGCTTGATTGTCAATGCTTTCGTGCGGAGATCGATTTCTTCGTCGTAGCCACTAGGTTTTGCATCCAGGCGTGAGAGTCATAGCAAACCGATCCCGCCCATCTGCCGCAAGCGCTAAGGATATCGATCTGCCAATATCAGAGCTTGACCCTAGCTGGGCGCACCTATTTAGCTCCTTTTGGCCGATAGCTGCCTCACTTGGATGACCGCTTTTGGTCGATACGGGCTGACGCCTGCATACTATTACTTTGGCCATTTTGCGTAGCGATCTGAGTTATTCTGGACCCACCACGCGGAGTTCAGCCAAAGACGATTTCGATCACGCGTAGCCGGCCACCAAGCTCGAAAAGGTTGTAATCCGCCTTCCAGAATTGTTCGCAGGGACACCTGGGCGAGGCGGGGCTGCCCCCCAAAAGCGTGTCACGGATCCTGCACGAGGCATTTCGACGGGGGGGGTAGACAGTAAAGGTTACAGCGCACTCCGGCGCGCCCGGCTTTGCGACCTGGCGTAGCCGCTACCAGTGGAGCGGCAAATCGCTGATGGACTATGTCGGCTGGCGCGACGAACAGTCGGCGAGGCTTTATATCGAGCGATTGGGCGCGTTGAGCGGACCTGTTTGGCGGAGGGACAGAAGGGCTCGGTTGTCCAGCAACGCGGGATTCACCGCGTCGCTGGACACTTGGTTAGAGGTTACTGCGTTGATAGCGGATCGAGTGGAAGGTTAACGCCTCGTCACCATCAAACAGCGACTCCTCTAGAGGATTAACCACTCCGTTGGAGGTCGGATCGAACATTGATCCACTGGCCTGCAACGTTGGTGCTGCCTTTAGCTGTTCGGACAGCCCTTGGACGCGCAGGACCTGCCCTTCGCGGATGGCTTTCTTCAGCAACTTTAGCGGTTGGCGCTCCACCAGTTTGAGCAAGGCCGGTTCAATATCGCAGTACAGCATCTGCTTGTCCCCATCGTTTTGGATCACGCGCCGGCTGATCAGGTGGGTACTGTGAAAGACTGTCTGTTCGATACAGTTCATCGACAGGCTCAGATCAACGCAGGCGTGGTCCGCCGGCAGGTCAATGCGCATGGCGTAGTGCGCACCGAACATTGCGTGCTCGTAGCGAATGAAATCCCCTTTGTGCACCCGCTCCAGCACTTCCATGGCAAGGCTTGGATTGTCAGTCTGCAGGGTCAGGAGCGTTTCATTGGGCTCGGGCTTGATCTCCACTCGCAGTTGGCGCTCCAGAGTTGAGCGACAGGCGGGGCTGATGAATAACAGGTCACCCCAACCCTGCAGGGGCGCGCTGATCCAGCCTGCGGCCGCCGCGCCATCCAGCAATCCATTGCATAACGCCTGGTGATAGTCTGCGTAATCCCAATACTGGTGTTGTGTTGGTTTAGACACGATCAGCATCTCGATCTGCAGCAACTGGCCACCGAGCACAATGACTTGAGAGCAGTTATTGTCTTCGTCCGGGAACTGGATGTACTGGCGGCGCAACGGCGGGTGTATCACCGGTTCGGCGCAGGGCACGCCGAACACCAAGTACGCGTGCCCTTGGTAGAGGAACGGAATAAACTCCTCTCCCTCGTCATTGTAGCGGCGCTCCTGCGGCCACTCTTTCAGGCACTGTGCGAACCATCGGGCATGCATTTGCATCCGCGCAGATTCGGGAATCAGCGGTTCCACGAAGTCTGGCAGGTCGTCCCAGTCGTCTCCACGTTGATATTCGAACAAATAGTCTCGGCTTGCCTGATACCAAGGAGCGACCTCCCACATGATTTTCAGGTCGTCACCAAAGGGCTCAGCAGTCACTGGCTCGACAGTGATCTCTGCATCAAAGGTAAATAACCGCGGCCAGAAAATCCGAGTTCCCAACAGCAGCAGATCCTTCCCGTTAACACAGACTCGACTTTGAATCACCGCCAGTGGGTCAGGCCCCATGTCGGTGGGTAGCCACTCACTTGGCGTGATGGCCTGCAAAACGTCCTGCAGTGTCACTGGGTTGCCCGGTACCGCGAATACTTTCCGCAGCGCTTCACAGAGCTCTGGCAAATTGCGGTTAGTGATGATCAGTTGGCTGACCGAGGCCGCCAACGTGCATAGATGCTTGGCCAGATATGCTGTTGCATCCAGGGACTGGGGCAGTTCGGCCAGTTGCAGCGAACCTTGAAGAGGGGGCTCCTGTTCGAGTCGGGTACACAAATCCGCCCAATCGGCACAGCCATAGGGGCCGCGCGCTAAAACGTATTTGGCAGTTGTCAGGTCGATATCGAACAAATCGCGCAGTTGCTTAGCCTGCACTTTGATAGTTTCGCGGCGTGTAGTCGGTACCATAAGTTCTCCGTTGCTCCCAAGGAGCGACATCGGAGACGCCCACCCGCCATCCCCGATGCCCGGAAGAGGCTCAGGTCAAGAGATTGCTGTAATGATCATGGTTCGATGCGGTTAGCTGCGGCCGGTGAGGCCTCAAGGGGTGGGCAGCCCGTCGACCATGTAGCGACGTGTGGCAAACCTAGCGCAAAGTGATTTGCGACGCAAGCTATTGGAATCACGCGAAAAAATTCGCCCGTTCAAAACCGACTTTCAGGTTCAGTCTCGGAGGATAATCGCCACGGGCCTGTCTGACGGGGACTTACGCCTGCGCGCCAACACTGGCGGACACGGAGGCTTTACGGTGCCCTGCTCCTTCTTCCTCACAGCTCCCTGCGCAGGCGTGGCTTGGGAACCATGCCGCCCCTGCGCAGGGAGCCGACAAGGCCGAAGGCCGCGTCAGTCCCTAAGGCAATGATATGTATGCCCCTACCCGAAAACGCGCATGAACCGGGCCGTCACTGCAAACCGCAGTGACGGCCCCGCCGACGCCTCAACATAACGGGCAAATCCTGAATCCTAAAACGTGCGGCATACATGATGATGCCCCCATACACTGGCCCAGCAAAAACCTAAGACGACAGGTTCGAGAGTCGTCGTCCCAAAAGCGCAAGACTCCTGTAAGCGCTGATCCAGCAGGATGGAGTTAGCCAGGTATGAAAGGTTCCAGAAGTATACCGACCCATACCCATCGGACGGAGCCGCCTTTGTCTGTAGACCTATTCCCTAATATGCCGCTACTACGCTGTCCCAAATAGCGGACCTGTGCGCAACGCCGACTGCTTCCACTTAACAATCCCATCCATTTCCTTGGAGTACTCATCCACGTTAAAAACCAACTCATCCCGCTCCATCTCCGTCCGACCTTCCAGCAGGAAGAAAGACGGACGTCTCAGCCGAGACACCGGTGTTTCCTGAACACCACGCCCCTGCCCTTCGGGGATCTCGCATAACGAGTTGGCACCAACACTTACCAATGATTTTCAGGAAAGGACAACAGCGCAAAACAAAGCTAGTGAGTGGATGGGATATGGACGATTTGACCTACACCCTGCGGCAACTTTGCCGGCGCAATCGCGATGGCAGTCACAACACTCAAGCCGATCGTATCCGCTCATTGGGACTGATCGCTCGCCAACTGCGTGAGGTTGGCTTCCGTCAGATGAAAGCCCCGTCGCTCAAAGGCAAACACGTACTGGCACTGCTGGATCGCTGGCAAGGCGAAGGCCTGTCACCCGGCACCATCAAAAATCGGCTTGCACACCTTCGATGGTGGGCTGAAAAAATCGGCAAGGCTGGCATTCTCCCCGCGGACAACACGCAACTGGGTGTGGCCGAACGGCGCTTCGTCACTAACGTCAGCAAAGCTCAGGAACTGGGAACAGACCTTGGCAAGATCACCGATGTCCATGTACGCATGAGTCTCCAGCTTCAGTCCGTTTTTGGACTACGCCGTGAGGAAGCGATCAAATTTCAGCCCAAGTATGCGGATCAAGGAGATCACATTCTCCTCAAGGGCTCATGGACGAAGGGCGGGCGTGATCGCTCTGTTCCGATCACTACTTCGCAACAGCGCGAGGTGCTGAACGCGGCACACCAGTTAGCGGGAGCCAGCTCATTAATCCCGGCTCACAAAACGTATATTCAGCAGAGAAACACCTACGATGGTCAGTGCAAGGCAGCAGGCCTGAGCCACATGCATGGGCTACGTCATCATTATGCACAAAGCCGTTACGTAGCGTTGACAGGATGGAAGGCACCGGCGGCTGGGGGGATCACGTCCAAGGAATTGACCCCAATGCAGCGTTCTCAAGACCGTACCGCTCGACAAATTATCAGCCGTGAACTCGGGCATGAGAGAACACAAATTACCGCTACGTACCTCGGCCGATAATTCGGGCCGCTCGACGTCGATCCTCAACGACCCGAATCTGACAGTGGTGTTGAGCACAGGCAGGGATAAGCCTCACACAACATTAAGAAACAGTCGAAAACCGATTACCGGATTGACAGCCGAAGTCCTCAGGGGCACTTTTGCTATGCATCTAGCTGATTAGTTCAGCACCCAAGCCGCCAGGATCTTCAAGACGGCGCTGCGGTTCTCCGCAGGATCCACCAAATGACCGCATAGCTTCCGGCAGCGCGGACAGTCGACTTGAATGTCGATGGAAGCATGACTTTCCCACCCACGACGGGTCTTTCCCGTCGTGGGGAAGGCCTTTTTTGTTTTAGGAGGCCTTAATGAAAATGGAACTGGCGATGTATCAGGCATTGCGCGCAATCGACGTACCTGAGCTCAAAGCCGAAGCTGTTATCCAAGCATTGGAATCTGACATGCTCACACTACTCGCGACGAAAAGTGATCTCACCAACCTAGAGCAGCGACTGACTGCTGAACTGTCTAAAGCCGATCATCGGCTGACTTCCGAGATATCTAAAATTGATCATCGGTTGACTGCAGAGATCGCTAAATCTGACCTCAAATTGTCCATTCGTATGGCTTCCATGCTCGCGGTGACGATCGGCATCTTGATCGGGGCGATGAAAGTTTTCGTATAGTTTTCGTAGCGATTACTGAAACCAACAAAATCACCTGTCCTTCGACAGGTGATTTTGTTGCGGCTTTGGCTAAATACAATACGGCGAGTTCACAGCTCTTTTGATCCGCAAGCGATAAGGGAATTATAGAAGCCAGTGATCTAACGCTCGTATCTACGTGATGCTTTATAAAGTTACTCTTGACAATAAACGATTGGATGTATTCCCGCTTCTTTAGCGGCATGCACGAACGACGACAAGATCCAATAAAGCTGAGTTATGTTACCTGCCACACTCTTTCCTTTTTGGATTTTCTTGAACTCCTTCTCAATGATTTTCTTCGATATGAATGAGCAGCAAATTATACACCTTCGATTGAATCGATAGTCCTGCCTAATCTTGAAAAGATAATCCTCGAATTTGCCAGGAATACTTTTTCTCGTGCGATCCAAAAGACCACCACTGTATTTCTTTTGAAGCTTTTCCTTGTACTTCTTTAGAAACAGCTTCGGATCAACGTCCATATTACCGATATTTTTGATGGCTTGACCAACGACATCATGGAGATTGCTGGCCGACTTGCTAGGCTTCCCATGTTTGGAGTGTATGAAAGACACCGAAAAATCAGTTTGATTAAATGTGATGTGATCTGCCCACTCATTGCCTAAATCATCGCAAAAAACGTAATCGTCAGCACCATGAGCTATTTCAACGATATCAAATACCGAGGTGGAATCAAACTTAGTTATCTTCTTTGTAATTACACCTTTCTCAGAGGTCGCCGCGACTAGCGTAGGTAGGACTTTTAAAGTCCGTAGCATTGAAGGGATTTCGTTGATCCCCGCACCATCTTCAAAGCACTGACCCATAAAATACATGTACCTTGGGTCGGTGAATGTGATAGTTGCCAAACTCTGCTTCTTGATATAGGCCTGGAGCGTGACCCGTTTGCCGTTCTGTTCAAAGTGAATATTTCGGAGTGCCCGGCTATTTACGGCAATCGAGTGAAGATTCTTTTTGAGCGTGGCTGCCCTAAAACTACCTAGGAGTTCGAATTCGGGACCGGGACCAATTTCGTAAACCTGTTCCATTTCCGCAATCAACGACCTGATCTGCTTAGATGTCATCTCAATAACACGACCATGTTTGGTTGTGTAAAAAATAGGGATACCTTGATCTATTACGTTTTCAACAAAAAACGAATACTCCAGCAAAATCGCGTTTGGCGCACTCGATTTCCAGACTAAATCAAGCTCGATAAATTTTGCGAAATTATTGAGGAAATCTTTTTCAGCTGAAGGATGATGAATATCGTGCAGTTGTGCCTTAGCCCATTCCACGGCGTGATGTATCGATTTTCGCTCGGATGCCTCGACCACTCGTCCGCTCTGCGCGGAAATAGTTTTAGTACGCCCTTTCAATTTAAGTTTGAAAAAGTAAGGTATTGACCTCCCCGCAGCATGTACAGACATAAGCCCCTTCAGATCTGAAGCTTCAAAGGCCCGACCACGCATTGCTCGATCGGAGACAGTCATATTACGGGTCGCCATCTTTTGATACTGCGCATCGACGTCGCTAAAAGCCGAGGTCAGCTCACCACTCCGAATTAGCGTCGCATGCTTGTCCATGCTTTCCGTTATGCTGGCACACGACTTTTTAAATATAGCGATACAGCCATCTATGGCAATGATCAAAATGAACGCATAGATCGTATCTTTGAGTGGCTGCTGCCAAAAATGTACATCACGGTCGGTCTTGAAGACACGAAGGCTATAGGAAAACTCACTACCGTCTGGAAGCGCGTCATCTTGGTCCAGGATGTCCGCAATAAATACACTACCAATAGTCATATTGGAGCTGGCAGCTTCGAGGATTACCGTAAGCATAGCCTTAGTAAAAGGTGCCGTAGGGCGGTAGAATTGGGCATTCTGTGTAAGCAGGAGATCTTGCGACATCGAGCACCCTTCCGTGGAAATTCTAATAGAGAGTAGCATAGTGCCACTTATAACTTGGAGTCTACGGTACGCAGCCCTCAGCTTCACGTCGAAAGATTGACTCCGCCGCCAAAAACCGCCACTAAATTGAGAATAGGCCATCCCGCTGGATACACCTCGCGCCTGACAGGAAAGTACAGGGCCCAAATTTCTTAAGGTTCCTTTGCCGATTGCCTAATGGCGTTGCTTCCAAGTCACCTTCACCCTGCCGTAGCGCACGATCCAAGATAAAAGCACTGTAGGGACAAAGTGAAACGATAGTCTTGCTATGGCCTCGGCTAGTCTTGCCTGAAGCTCTCTCACCAAAATCTGATCTTCCCCCGTGCCACCATCAAACAAGGTACATTTACGCCCATCGAGCACGATCAGCAGTGCCGGAATGGAGCGACCAGGCCGGCTTGAAAGGGAATTGGGGTTATGGACAAAAAGTCGCTTTCCGAGCGGGACATATGCAGCAAATACATCGCCCCAGCCGTTCAACAAGCTGGATGGGACATGCACAAGCAGGTGCGCGAGGAAGTCAGCTTTACCAAAGGCCGCATTATTGTCCGGGGTAAACTTCACAGCCGTGGAGAAGCACGCCGCGCAGACTTCATCCTCTACCACCAGGCCAATCTGCCTATCGCTGTAATCGAGGCGAAGGACAACAAGCACTCCGTTGGCTCCGGCATGCAGCAAGCCCTGGGCTATGCAGAGGCGCTGGACGTACCGTTCGCGTTCTCCAGCAATGGCGATGGTTTTCTGTTTCATGACCGCAGTGGCACAGGCAGCCAGGTAGAAACCGAACTCAACCTTGATCAATTCCCTAGCCCTGCCGAACTCTGGCACCGCTACTGCCAGTGGAAGGGGCTGGATACGACAGCCCAGCACAAGATCGAAGCGCCCTACTACGACGACGGCTCCGGGCGCATGCCTCGCTATTATCAGATGAATGCCATCAACCGCACCGTCGAGGCTGTGGCGCGCGGCCAAGACCGTATTCTGCTGGTGATGGCCACGGGCACCGGCAAGACTTACACCGCCTTCCAAATCATCTGGCGGCTGTGGAAATCGAAACAGAAGAAACGCATCCTGTTTCTGGCCGACCGTAACATCCTGGTCGACCAGACCAAGAACAACGACTTCAAGCCCTTCGGCCAGGCGATGACCAAAATCGCCAAACGCCAGATCGATACCTCCTACGAGATCTACCTGTCGCTCTATCAGGCCGTCACCGGCACTGATGAAGAGATGAACATTTACAAGCAGTTCTCCCGCGACTTCTTCGACCTGATCGTGATCGACGAATGTCACCGTGGCAGCGCCTCCGAGGATTCCGCCTGGCGTGAAATCCTCGACTACTTCTCCAGCGCCACCCATGTCGGCCTTACGGCCACACCGAAGGAGACCAAAGAGGTATCGAGCATCACTTACTTTGGTGAGCCAATTTACAGCTACACACTGAAGCAAGGCATCGAGGACGGCTTCCTCGCTCCCTATAAAGTGGTGCGCATCGACTTCGACAAGGATCTGCAAGGGTGGCGTCCGCCCAAGGGCATGCTCGACAAAAACGGCGAACTGATCGAAGACCGAATCTACAACCTCAAGGACATGGATCGCACCCTAGTCATTGAGGCACGCACCCAACTGGTGGCGCAAAAAGTTACCGAGCTCCTCAAAGCCACCGATCCGTTTCAGAAAACCATCATCTTCTGCGACGACATCAACCATGCCGAGCGCATGCGCCAGGCCCTGGTTAACCTCAACCCTGAGCGCGTGGCCGAGAATCGCAAATACATCATGCGTATCACCGGTGATGACCAGGAAGGCAAGGCCGAGCTGGACAACTTCATCAACCCGGAAGAGCGCTACCCGGTCATTGCCACCACCAGCAAACTAATGACCACCGGCGTCGACGCTCAGACCTGCAAGCTGATCGTGCTCGACCAGCACATCAAATCAATGACCGAGTTCAAGCAAATTATTGGTCGTGGCACTCGGATTAACGAGGACTACGGCAAGTACTGGTTCACCATCATGGACTTCAAAAAAGCTACCGAGCTATTTGCCGACCCGGCCTTCGATGGTGATCCAGTAGTGATCTTCGCCCCCGACGTTAATGACTCGCCCGTGCCACCAGACGATCCGCAGGGAGATGAAGACGGCATCATCGCCGGCGGCGATAACAACGGTGATGGACTGGAGTTTACCGGCGAGGAAGATGGCAAAAAACGCATTAAGTACGTGATCGATACCGTCCCGATTTACGTCGTTGCCGAGCGCGTGCAGTACTACGGTCCGGATGGACGACTCATCACCGAATCGCTCCACGACTACACCCGCACTTGTGTAAAAAAGCAGTTCACCTCGCTGGATGACTTCCTCCGGCGCTGGAGTGATGCCGAGCAAAAGAAAGTCATCATCGAAGAAATGGCCGTCCAGGGTGTGATGTGGGAAGCCTTGGCTGAAGAAGTGGAAAAGAAGCAGGGTAAACCGCTCGATCCGTTCGATCTGATCTGCCATATCGCCTTCGATCAGCCCGCCCTGTCACGCCGCGAGCGAGCCGAGCAGGTGAAAAAGCGCAACTACTTTGCCAAGTATTCCGGCGCCGCCCGCCAGGTGTTGGAGGCGTTGCTTGATAAATATGCCGATACCGGTATCGAGCATATTGAGGACATCAAAATCCTTCAGCTTGACCCTTTCAGCCAGTTCGGTGCGCCCATGGAGTTGGTCAAAGCCTTCGGCGGCAAGGCTGGTTACAACCAGGCCATCCACGAACTGGAAGACGAACTTTACGCCAGTTGACAGCCAACTACCGACGACCTGCCAAAGCAGCTGCCCACACTATCCTGTAGAATTTCGCCCCCCATGCGGTATGCGTTGAGAGAATTTCATGTCCATTAGCTCCACCATCAAGTCCATCCAGGACATCATGCGCAAAGACGTTGGCGTAGACGGCGACGCCCAGCGTATCGGCCAGTTGGTTTGGCTGCTGTTCCTGAAAATCTTCGATGACCGCGAGCTGGAATGGGAGCTGATGGACGATAACTACCGCTCGCCCATTCCCGACAGTTGCCGCTGGCGTACCTGGGCCGCCGATCCGGAAGGCATGACCGGCGAGGCGCTCAAGGACTTTATCGACAACAACCTATTCCCCCAGTTGCAGAACCTGAATGAGTACAGCAACACGCCTTCGGCCTATGTGGTGCGCAGCGTATTTGAGGACGCTTACAACTACATGAAATCCGGCCAACTGCTGCGCCAGGTGATCAACAAGATTCAGGAAGGCGTGGATTTCAACAAGGCCCAGGAACGCCACGAGTTCGGCAACCTCTATGAGCAACTGCTGCGAGACCTACAGAACGCGGGTAATGCTGGCGAGTTCTACACCCCGCGCCCAGTCACCGAGTTTATGGTGCGTATGGTCGATCCGAAGTTGGACGAAAAGGTCATGGACCCGGCCTGCGGCACGGGCGGATTTCTGACCTGTGCCATTGAGCATAAGCGCAGCCGCTATGTAGAAACCACCGAAGACGAACGCACCCTGCAGGCCAGCATCTTCGGCGTGGAGAAAAAGCCGTTGCCGCACCTGCTGGCCACCACCAATATGATTCTGCACGGCATCGAAGTGCCGAATCAGATTCGCCACGATAACACCCTGAGCAAACCGCTGATCAGTTGGGGGCCGAGCGAGCGCATGCACTGCATCGTCGCCAACCCACCATTCGGCGGCATGGAAGAAGACGGCATCGAAACCAACTTCCCAGCGGCCTTCCGCACTCGTGAGACGGCAGACCTGTTTTTAGTGTTGATCATGCAGTTGCTGAAAGACGGTGGCCGCGCCGCCGTGGTGCTACCCGATGGCTTTCTGTTTGGCGAAGGCATCAAAAGCCGCATCAAGGAAAAACTGCTGACCGAGTGCAACCTGCACACCATCGTTCGCCTGCCCAACGGCGTGTTCAACCCCTACACCAGCATCAAGACTAACCTGCTGTTCTTCACCAAGGGCACACCGACCAAACAGGTGTGGTTCTACGAGCACCAGTATCCGGCCGGTGTGAAGAATTACTCCAAGACCCGCCCCATGCGCATCGAAGAGTTCTCAGTGGAAGAAGCCTGGTGGGGCAGTGAGGTCGATGGCTTTGCCGCACGGGTGGAGAACGAATTTGCCTGGCAGGTCAGCGTCGAAGAGCTGCAAGCGCGAAACTGGAACCTGGACTGCAAAAACCCGCATATCGGCGAACAAATCAGCCACGACCCGGACGAACTGCTGCGCAACTACGCCACGCTGCAAGGCGAGATCAGCGACCTGCGCGACCAACTTAAGGCCGTGCTGGCTGAAGCCCTGGAGCGCGAGGTATGACGACGCTGCTTACAGATAACTTGCCACTGCTGGCTGGCGCGCCGAGCGGTATCAAAAAGCTGCGTGAACTGATTCTGGAACTGGCAGTGCGGGGCAAGTTGGTGCCGCAAGATCCAAGTGATGAACCGGCCAGTGAGTTGCTCAAGCGCATTGCCGAGGAAAAGGTGCGGTTGGTGGCTGAGGGCAAGATCAAGGAGCAGAAGGCGCCGTCTGAAAGAGGTGCCGAAGATCCAGCATTTGAGCTGCCAGCGGGCTGGGCGCGGGCTCGACTTGCTGATGTTGTGAATATCCTTAATGGTAGGGCCTACAAGAAAGAAGAGCTGCTAGACGCAGGTACGCCCGTCCTGCGAGTTGGGAACCTATTTACATCCAATCATTGGTATTACTCGACTCTCACCCTTGAAGAGGATAAGTACTGCAATCCGGGAGACTTATTGTTTGCTTGGTCTGCATCCTTCGGACCATTCATTTGGGATGGTGAGCGCTCAATCTACCACTACCACATCTGGAAGCTCGATTTTTACGCCAAAGGTCAGCTAAGCAAGCATTACCTCTACAACTGGTTGCTGGAGAAAACGCAGGAGATCAAGGCTGCTGGTCATGGCGTATCTATGCTTCACATGACCAAAGATAAAATGGAAAAGCTGGTAGTGCCAGTGCCCCCGCTCGCCGAACAAGACCGCATCGTCGCCAAAGTCGATGAGCTAATGGCCCTGTGCGACCGCCTGGAGGCCCAGCAGACCGACGCCGAAAGCGCCCACGCCCACCTGGTGAAAACGCTGCTCGACAGCCTGCCCCAAGCCAGCGACGCCACCGATTTCGCCACCAACTGGCAGCGCCTGGCAGAACACTTCCACACCTTGTTCACCACTGAACCCAGCATCGACCTCCTCAAACAAACCCTGCTGCAACTTGCCGTGATGGGCAAATTGGTGCCGCAAGATCCCAACGATGAGTCGGCGAGTGAGTTTGTAAAACGTATCCAAGCCGAAAAACAAAGCTATCTAGCCAAATCGAAGGCTCGTAAACAAAAGGATCTGGCTGCCGATTTGCAACCGGAACCGCCTTTTGACGTCCCTGCCGGCTGGGAATGGCAAACCATTGATGATGTTTTACATGTGACCGGCGGGGTCACACTTGGACGAAAACTTGGCGGCCGCAAACTGTTATCCAAACCCTACGTCCGCGTGGCGAATGTCCAACGTGGACGCTTGGAGATGGAGCGGATTAAGGAAGTCGAAATTCCAGAAGACGAAGTCGAAAAGTACCTACTTCGGAACGGTGACCTGCTGATTACAGAAGGTGGTGATTGGGACAAAGTCGGGCGTACGGCAATTTGGCGTGATGAGTTGCCTGAATGCCTTCACCAAAACCATGTTTTCCGGGCACGTGCAGTGGTAACAGATTGGGAGCCACGCTGGGCAGAGATGTATCTGAATTCTGCCTCAGCAAGAGAGTATTTCGCTGGTTCGTCAAAGCAGACTACAAACCTTGCTTCCATCAATATGACTCAACTTCGAGCATGCGCTTTCCCGCTACCGCCGCTCGGAGAACAACAGCGCATCGTCGCCAAAGTCGATCAACTAATGGCCCTCTGCGACCAACTCAAAACCCGCCTAACCCAGGCCCGTCAGTTGAACGCACAGTTGACCAGCACACTGGTCGAACGCTCCCTCGCCGAAGATAGCCAGCAGGGGCCCATAGCCACGGATCGGCAAGTAGCCCGCACCCTCCTCGCCGCAGAGGTCACCCATCGACTGCATAGTCAACGCACCTTCGGCCAACGCAAGCTGCAGAAGGTGATCTACTTGGCCGAACACGTAGCGAGGCTCAACGCTATCCAAGGTGACTACCTGCGCGACGCAGCCGGCCCCCACGATCGCCAGTTGATGACTAAGGTCGAAGTCGAGCTGAAAAACCATCAATGGTATGAGCGCATCGAGCGCGAGACTGTTGGCCATGCTTACCGCCCGCTTTCCCATGCAGGACAGCATCGGCTGGCGTATAGCAGCGCCTGGTCGGCCGCTGAACGTACCACCATTGAGCAGGTCATCGAGTTAATGCGGGACTGGGATACGGATCGTTGCGAAATGACAGTGACGCTCTATGCCGCATGGAACGACTTTATTCTCGAGGGCCGCCCGGTTTCCGATGAAGCCATCGTGAACGAAGTCATGCATAGCTGGAACGACACCAAACTGCGCTTTGGCACAACCGAATGGTTGGCGGTACTCGCAGAGATGAAGAAGCACAAATTCCTGATGCCCACCGGCTTTGGCAAACGCACCATAGGAGGCATGCTCAGCTTGCCCGGTTTCGAGTAAACAGAGATTGCTTTTAGCCGTCCTCGGAAAGATACGGATACGAAGCATATTGCTCAATCCAGCTCCTCGCGGTATTCCAGTTGGTATTCCAAAGAATTTTACAAACTCACATTAGTCAATTAAATCAAATATCTAAGAAACCAATTCAGATTACCCCGGCCCACCAAATAAACATCTAAAGACGTCCAAGGGCGTCTTTTTTTGTGCCTGGGATTTGG